>CAMNAE010000109.1 GCA_946530565.1 uncultured Oscillibacter sp. | reverse complement strand
ACTGGGTCAACACCACCTGCCCCTGCTGCGGCGGCCCCGCCAAGCGCGAGACCGATACCATGCCCAACTGGGCCGGCTCCTGCTGGTACTATCTGCGCTATATGGATCCCCACAACGACGAGGCGCCCTTCTCCAAGGAGGCCGAGGAGTACTGGGGTCCGGTGGACTGGTACAACGGCGGCATGGAGCACACGACGCTCCACCTGCTCTACAGCCGCTTCTGGCACAAGTTCCTCTACGATATCGGCGTGGTCCACACCAAGGAGCCCTATGCCAAGCGCACGAGCCACGGCATGATCCTCGGCCAGAACCCGCACTATGTGGGCAACGCAAAGACCGAGGAGGAGAAGCAGGCGCTCATCGAGAAACACGGCGCGCAAGCCCAGCGCCCGGCCGTCAAGATGTCGAAGTCGCTCGGCAACGTCGTGAACCCCGACGATGTCGTCAGGGCCTACGGCGCCGACACGATGCGCCTTTACATCATGTTCATCGGCGACTTCGAGGACACCGCCACCTGGTCCGACGACGCCGTGAAGGGCTGCAAGCGCTTTTTGGACCGCGTGTGGAACCTCGCCGAGACGGCTGAGGATACGTACGAGATCTCGGCGAAGAACGAGCCCTCGATCCACCGCACGATCCGCAAGGTCGGCGAGGACATCGACTCCCTCAAGATGAACACGGCGATCGCTGCGATGATGACGCTTCTGAACGAGTTCTATACGAACGGCTGCACGAAGGGCGATATGAAGCCGCTGCTGCAAATGCTCAGCCCCTTCGCCCCGCACATCGTCGAGGAGCTATGGGAGATGCTCGGCTTTGCCGAGAAGACCGGCAAAATGGCCATGCAGTCCGCCTGGCCCGTGTACGACGAGGCCAAGACGAAGGCACAGACCGCCACGATCGCGGTGCAGGTCGGCGGCAAGCTCAAGGGCACGGTCGAGGTCCCCTCCGGCAGCGACGAGGAGAGCGTGAAGGCCGCGGCGCTGGAGCTCGACAAGGTCAAACGCTCCGTCGAGGGCATGAGCATCGTCAAGACGATCTTCCGTCAGGACAAGATCATCAACCTGATCGTAAAGCCCGCGAAATGATCGCGTAAATTTGCGCAACTTTTTTGCCGCTTTGCATTGACCGGGCATGAATTTGCGCTATAATAAAAGAGTTAAAACCCCGCTCACTCTATCAATTTTAATGGAGGCTGAACCGCATGTTTGAATTTCTGATCCAGCGCCTCAAGGCGCATCCCCGCCGCATCGTCTTCACCGAGGGCACCGATCCCCGCATCCTCGAGGCGTCTGCGCGTCTGCTCTCCGGTACCTTCCTGACCCCCGTGCTCGTGGGCAATGAAGAGGCCGTGAAGGAGGCCGCCGAGAAGATCGGCTACAACATCCGCGGCGCTGAGATCGTCGATCCCGAGAACTTCGCCGACATCGACAAGATGGTCGCCGAGCTCGTCGCGATCCGCAAGGGCAAGGTCACTGAGGAGCAGGCCCGCAAGCTCGTGAAGCAGGGCAACTACTTCGGCACCATGCTCGTCAAGATGGGCTATGCCGACGCACTGCTCGGCGGCGCCACCTACTCCACCGCCGACACCGTGCGTCCCGCGCTGCAGATCGTCAAGACCAAGCCCGGCAGCAAGATCGTCTCCTCCTGCTTTATTCTGGTCCGTCACGCCGCGACCGGTGACCGCGAGGTCATCGCCATGGCCGACTGCGCGATCAACATCAAGCCGAACGAGGACGAGCTCGTTGAGATCGCCGGCGAGACCGCCCGCACCGCAAAGATGTTCGGCATCGACCCGAAGATCGCCTTCCTGAGCTACTCCACGCTGGGCTCCGGCTCCGGCGAGGACGTCGACAAGATGCACAACGCCACCATCAAGGCCAAGGCCGCCTATCCCGATCTCGCGATCGACGGCGAGCTGCAGTTCGACGCCTCCGTCTCCAAGACCGTCGCCAAGACGAAGTGCCCCGGCTCTCCCGTCGCCGGCTTCGCCAACACCTTTATCTTCCCCGACATCAACGCCGGCAACATCGGCTACAAGATCTGCCAGCGCATGGGCAACTTCGACGCCTACGGCCCGATCCTGCAGGGCCTCAACGCCCCGATCAACGACCTCTCCCGTGGCTGCAACGCCCAGGAGGTCTACTCCATGGCCATCATCACGGCCGGCCTGTGCGAGGACTGAGCAGTACCTGATCAAAAGCAATTTGCCGCACGTTCTGTATGGAGCGTGCGGCTTCTTTCTGCCGGCTTGAAAGCACCTTATAATAGCGCCTCCGCTCGATTTCGGGCGGAGGCGTTTTGCTGTATATGTCTATGCGACGCGGCAGAGCAGTTCGATGGCGCGCAACAGCGCCGCGTGCAGGTCTTTTTGTTCGGCCTCTGTAAGAGACGCTCGCAGATGCGCATCGATGCGGTGACTGAGCGCTGTGAGATCCTTTTCCACGCGGATCCGCCCTGCTTCCGTCAGGCGGATATGTACGTGCTGGCGGTTGGCTGGATCGGAAAAACGCTCCAGCAGCCCGGCGTCGGCTAGCGGAGCGACGGCGCGGGTCGCCTGCTCGCTCGATGAGCCGAGAATATGCGCGATCTCTTTCATCGTCATAGACTCTCGGGAGAGCAGGGCAGCGAGAATATAGAGCTGCGATTTCGTGCAGGGCATGTCTGACTTGTCACGACACGAAAAGACCAGACGCGAAATCTGCGGCAAAAGCGTAAGAAGCGGAACATCGCCATCAATCGATCCCATGCGATCACCCCTCGTCCATGGTACATTCATGGTACAACTTCTGTACATATTTGTCAACGACAGATCTTTGGTTTGATTATTATCAAATATTGATTTATGATAATATATAGAATAACAGAGAGGAGTTGGATCTATGAACCACGGCGAGATCAGTGTTCTGGACATTGCGATCATCGGGATCTATCTTGCGGCGATGATCACGATCGGTGTCATCAATGTGAAAAAGGTGAAAAATGCCGGCGACTACTATGTGGCCGGGCGTTCCTTTGGGCCGCTGGTGCTTATGGCGACCGTCTGCGCGACGATCATCGGCGGCAGCGGGCTCATGGGCCGCGCGGGAGTTGCTTATTCCAGCGGCTTCAAGGCACTTCTCACCGCGTTTCCCTACCTCCTCGGCATGTTCATCTTCTCAGGCTTCTCCGGTCGAATCTCGGATGTAGGCATGCAATACGGTATCACATCGATGCCGGAGCTTTTTGAACTGCGCTTCGGCAAAACGGCCAAGCTGTTCCTTGCGGCGATGGTGGCCTTTACGATGATGGGCACCGTTGCCTCGCAGGTCACGGCGACCGCTACGATCATCAATATGCTCGGCGGTGAGATCGGCATCTCCTATGAGGCGGGCGCTGTCATCGCCTGTATCGTCTTTGTGATCTATACAGCGACCTCCGGTCTCTACGGCGTCGTCTATACCGACGTGCTGCAGTTTTACATGCTATTGCTCTTTGTCTATATCCTGATCCCCGTCTCATCGCTTATGAAAGTGGGCGGGATCGGCGGCTTTGTGCGGGGGCTCGATCCGGCTCTTGCGCAGCCCTATATCAACGGAAGCATCCTGGGAGACATCGTGACCTATCTCGTCTTTACGATGGCGGGCGCCGAGATGTGGCAGCGTGCCTTTGCCGCGCGAGACCGCAGGAGCGCCCGGCGCGGCATGTTCCTGGGTACGGCGGTCTACGGTGTCACGATCTTTCTCGTCTATTTTATGGGGGTCGTTGCGCATCAGATCGTCGGAGATGACATCCTCACCCTTTACGGCACGACCGACGCCGCTGTGCCGGCGCTTGCGATCAGGGTGCTGCCGATCGGGTTGACCGGACTTGCGCTCGCGGGGATCCTTTCTGTTATTATGTCAACCGCAGACAGCTATTTGCTCGTATCGGTACAGACCTGCGTGCATGATATCGGTAAAACGCTGCACCCGGAAATGAGCGACCGTACTGAGATCCGGCTCTCACGGGCCTTCTCGGTGCTGCTGCCCGCCGGCGCGCTGGTGATCGCACTGTATATCAAAAACGCCTACAACATTCTGATGTTCGCCTGGAGCTTTTACGCGGCGGCAGCCGGACTACCCGCCTTTGCTGCGCTCTACTGGAGGCGCGCGACAAAGCAGGGGGTCATCGCGGGCATGATCGCGGGCTTTGTCGTCTGTGTGGGCTGGAAGCTTTCGGGTACGCCCTTCGGGCTCGGAGCAACGGTCCCGGGCGCGATCGCCTGCGCGGCGGCGCTGATCGGCGTGAGCCTTGCAACGAGTCGGAAAAGCCCTTCAGTCTTTCCGGAGATCAAATAGACAGAAAGTGAGGACCGCGCCTCAGCCTGTTTTCAGGCGGAGGCGCGGTCTGTTATATGCGTCTTTTTTACTCCAGTTCTTCCACAAGGCTGCGGTAGGCGCCGATCAGCATCATCGCGTCGAGGCCGACGGTGAGGCTGTCGTAGCCCTCGGCCATGCGGGCCTTCGCCGCGGCGGCGTCGCCGCAGAAGACGAGCGCGGGCTTGCCGTTCTTCCGGCAGGCGTCGAGGATGCGGCGGAAGGCCGCCTTCATCTCGGGCCGGTCGAACTGCAGCGGCATGCCCATCGCGATCGAGAGATCGAAGGGGCCGACGAAGATGCCGTCGACGCCGTCCATCGCCATGATCTCCTCGATGTGCTCGAGGCAGCCGAGCGTCTCGCACTGGGGGATCAGCAGCGTCTCGCGGTTGGCGCGGGCGAAGTAGACCTCGCTGCCCTGGAGCGTCTCAGCGTCGAAGCCGAAGCCGCCGTCGCGGGTGGGGCAGTAGCCGCGGTTGCCGACCGGCGCGAACTTTGCGTATTCGATGAGCTTTTTGACCTCGTCGACCGTTTCGACCGCCGGGACGATCAGGCCCTGCGCGCCGCAGTCGAGCGCCTGCAGCACGTTGGAGCGGGCGATCTCGTTGATGCGCACGAGCGGGGTGATGCCGGCCGCGTCCGCCGCGGTGATCGCCGCGGAGAGGAAGCTGATATTGACCGGGGAGTGCTCGGAGTCGATCAGCACGTAGTCAAGGCCGGTGCGGCCGAGCGCCTCGACGGCGATCGTGCTGCCGAGCTGGGTGAAGGTGCCGATGCTGACCTCGTGGCGCCTGAATTTTTCCAAAAGCTTGTTCATGTGTGTTCCTCCCAATTCTGTTCTACCGGAAGATCGCCGTGCTCGTCGAAGGGCAGGTCGAAGGGCTCGCCGAGGATCTCCATCGCGGGGTTTTCTTTCGCCGCGGGGATGAGCGCCTCGGAGATCTCGATCAGCGCCATATCCATCGTCGTGTGGATGTGCACGACCTTCGGGTGCTCGCGGTCGATCTCGTTGCAGGACTTGATCGCCATCTGCAGCGCGAGACGGTCGTTTGCGAGCATCATCGGGATCTTCATCTCACCGACGATCGTGTTCGTGATCGCGTTCGGATAGGTCTGTTCGAGATCCATCTTCTCAAAGAGCCGCTTCGTCGTGATGTCGGCAAGGCCGATGCCGCAGGCGTTGCCGTGGGTCTCGTCGGTGAGGTCGAGCACCGCGACGCGCTGGGCGTTGATGCCGCCGGATGCGCAGGTGGTGGGGAAGCGGCCGGAGATGTTCGGATCCATGCCGTCGCCGGAGATGTTCTTGCCCATGCGGTCGACGAGCAGCGCGTCGCAGCTGTCGAAGAGGATCCGCGGCATGTAACTCTTCGCGCGCAGCAAAAGCTCCGGCTCCACGTCGATGATCTCCTGCGGCGTAAGTCCCACGATCTCGCGCGTCTCGTCGTAGGCGTTTTCAAGGAGCGCGAGGCCGCAGAGGATCTTCGCGTGCTTTAAGATCGCGTTTCCGTACAGGGGAATATACTCGCGGAAGTGGTGGAAGCCGTCGGCGTGGATGATCTCGGCGCCGTACTGCTTGCCAAGGCCGATCGCCATCATCTTCATAATGCCGCTCTCGTATGGCCCGCGGAAGGCCGTGTGCGGCTTGACGCGGCCGCAGACGATGATGCCGTCGGCCTCGTAGGCGTTGCGGTCGATGCGCACGGGGCGGCCGTTCTCGGTCCTGCCGATCTCCACGGTCTCCATGCTCGAGCGGATCTCGCAGCCCATGGCCTCCTCGGTGACGCCGTAGGCCTCGATGACGCCGCGCTGGCCCTCGGCAGTCGCGCCGCCGTGGCTGCCCATCGCGGGCACGATGAAGGGTGTCGCGCCGCAG
>CAMNAE010000108.1 GCA_946530565.1 uncultured Oscillibacter sp. | reverse complement strand
TGCCATACACAATATGGGCAGGAACTCGGTTTCTGAAGTGCTGCGTATGCGCGATACCTGGATAGAGCAGCATGCGCAGGAGCTTCGTGCGGCCATCAACGGCACAGCGTCGGTGTTCGAGCCGAAACCGGCGGATGACGAGACTGTCAGATGCTTGATCCTGCAGCTCTATATCCTCACGCCCTATGCCGGGCTGAGTCTGCAGGATCTGACCGAGCAGCTGCCGCCCTTGCTCCCCACCGAGCAGATCAAGCGCTGTGTCGGCGCACTTCTGGCCGCTCGCGAGCTGGAATACGTGGACTTCCGCTGCTACCGGGTCTATCCGGCGTTTGCAAGGGCGATAGAGCTCTGTCCCGGCCTGAATGAGAACAAGCGCGAGATCATGCGCAGGCGGATCCAAGGGGAGACACTCGAAAGCGTCGGCGCGGAGTTTCAGCTGACGCGTGAGCGTGTCCGACAGATTACGGGCAAGCAGGTGAATGTCATTCGAAAATGGCTGCTGGACCAAAAGCAGGAGCTGTTTATGAAAGCAAATGCGCTGAGAAGATCGCAGTTCAGAATGCCGGAGCTTGAAAAGCCCGATGAAATGGATCAGGCACTGGTGGAAGAGGATTATTATCTGTATTTTTACCAGACCTATCGCATAGAGAAAAAAGACGCGATCGATTGGCTCGGTTTCACGCCTGCGGCGCTGACGTATCTCTCTCTTTTGGGCAGGGGCGGCAGCGCTGCGCTCGAGGACGCGCAGGAGGACCGCAGACTCGGCTCGGCATTAAGGCAGAGGATCCGTAATTTCCTGAACCGCAACAAACTCTGGCTCGGCGGGCAGTGGATCCCGAAGAACAGGCAGGTGCTTGAAAAGTATGTGATCGAGCGCTTCTGCCGGGAGGATACCACGTTTGATGTGTTCGTCGAGCGCTACAACGCGTTCCTGCGGGAACAGGATATTCCGTTCAGCGATAAACTATATATCACGGACGCTGTCAAGCGGACAAGACTGAACCATCTGTCTGATGAGCGCTATCTTCTCTGGAAACAGGGGGAAACGCTGCGCTTTTACGATGTGGATGGCAGGGATTATACAGAACTCTTTGAGGCACTGGGGCTGGACGAGCTTGAAAATATCGAACTGTCTACGCAGAAGTTCGTAAATGATTTCCCAGACGTGCTCTCGAAATACGACATTCGGGATCGCTATGAGCTGCATAACCTCCTGCGTAAAGTCCTGCCGGATGGCAGCTTCCATGACTTTAAGATCGGACGCATGCCCAATATCTGTTTTGGTGAGTTTGATCGGGATACGGCGCTGTTTGAACTGATGGTGAGCCATGCACCGATCCTGCAGAAAGATCTTGCAGACCTGATCTACGAGGAATACGGCTATGATCAGGGGGTCACGAACGGAACATATCTGGCGCCATTGAGCGACTTCTTCCATCAGGGCTGGTACACGATCACGGAGAAGACCATGCTGTATCAAAACCGCCAGGCATTGCTGGCAGCGCTCGACGGGGATTTCTTCTTTATGGATGAGCTCCGGAGGATCTATGCCCGCGCGGTCCCGGGAGCGGATCTGGAAGAGCTCAATTCCTATAATCTGAAACAACTGGGCTTTACGATCCGCAGCAACTATGTCTATCGCAATTATTCAAGTGTCGATGAATATTTCCGCACGATCCTGACGGAACAGGATATTCTGGATATATCGCAGATCCGAACACGCTACGCATATGTGCCGGAGTTCTCCATGACGCTGTATGATCTTAAGCGCAGAGTTGAAGTCGTGGAATTTGAGCCGAACAGGCTCATTCACGCGCGGCGTCTGCGTGCCGCGGGGATCACACGCGAGGACATCGAGGAGTTCTGCGACCGGGTCTATGACTTTGTGGAAGACGGTGCGTTCTTCAGCGCTAAGTCGATCCGTGAGGCGGGCTTTGCTTCGGAACTCTACGACCTCGGCTTTTCCGACTGGTTTTATGCAAATCTTCTGCTGACGGATCCGCGCTTTTCCTGGGGCTATGCGTACAAGACGATCATCCTGTATAAGGGCAGGACGGACGTTTCGATCCGTGCCTTTGAAGAGCGCCTGATTCGGGACGCAGGCAGCATCGATGTGTATGATCTGCAGAGTGAACTGGAAGAGACCTATGGCTGTGTTATTTCAGATCGGCTTGATTTGATCTACAAGGCGGGATCGCGTGTCTATTACGACAAGACGCTTGACCGGCTCTATGACAGCGAGGAGCACTTCTGGAGAGAGTTTGACGAGGCAGGAGAAGGTTGAAAATGCTGGACTATGAATCTAAAAAAGCGGCGCTGCTCGCAGAGACCGACAAGCTGCACGCGCGTCTTGAGCTCTCGAAGACCATCGGCCCGGACTGGTACGAGCCAGGGATGATGGAGTATCTTGACAAGTCCGAAGGGCTCTGGGATGAGCAGACCGGGGAACTGCTGCTGCGCTTTGAATCCCGCGGCACCCGATACGACGGCCGCAGCGAGGCCATCGAAGATGTTTCTCGCGGCGACAGGATCTTTGTGAAGCGTGATCCTGACAACGAATTCAACCACAACAATTTCCTGCTGCTCAACGCAAAAGAGCGGGATGTCGGCAATATGCCGGCAGTGCTCTGCAACGCGATCGCTCCGCTTTATGACGCAGGTCTGCTCACGTTTGAGAGCGCTGCGGTGAGCTATGTGGAGCCGATCACGCGCCGCAGCCGTTATGCCCGGCAGGCAGTGCTGTTCGTGGAGCTGCGCTGCCGTCTGGCGCCCTGCCCGAATGGCGCAGAGCATAGCAAAATGACATGCTGATCAAGAGCGCACCCTGCGCCGCCCTTGTTGCGAAGGAGCAGCGCAGGGTGCGCATTATTTTATGCCGTGCACCGAGTTTTGAAAACGGCTCAGCCCATCTCCGCAAGCCGCTTATACTCTGCGTAGCGGTCGGCTGCGTCGCGTTCGGCCTTTGCATAGAGCTCTTCGGCCTTGCCGGGGAAGGAGAGCGCGAGTGAGGCGTAGCGGTTCTGACCCATGAGGAAGCCGCGGAAATCGCCGCTCGGCGCCTTCGAATCCAGCTGGAAGGGATTCTTGCCCTCGGCCTTGCGCTGGGGATCATAGCGGTAGAGATGCCAGTAGCCGGCTTCGACCGCCTTCTTTTCCTCCATCTGGCTCAGGCCCATGCCGCACTTCATGCCGTGCTCGATGCAGGGGCAGTAGCAGATCACGAGCGACGGGCCGGGATAGGCCTCCGCCTCGCGGATCGCCTTCAGCGTCTGGTTCGGGTCGGCGCCCATGGCGACCTGCGCAACGTACACATAGCCGTAGCTCATCGCCATGCGGCCGAGGTCCTTCTTGCGGACCTCTTTTCCGCCGGCCGCGAACTTCGCGATCGCCGCGGCGGCCGTCGCCTTCGAGGCCTGTCCGCCGGTGTTGGAGTAGACCTCTGTGTCGAGCACGAGCACATTGATGTCGCGCCCGGAGGCGAGCACGTGGTCAAGACCGCCGTAGCCGATGTCGTAGGCCCAGCCGTCGCCGCCGAAGGCCCAGACGCTCTTTTTCGTGAGGAACTCAGCGTTCTTGCGCACGAAGGCGGCATCGTCATTTTCAGCGTTCTCAAGAGCAGCGAGCAAGGCGTCGCTTAAGCTGCGGCTCTCGTCCGCGTTATTCCCGCGCTCGAGCCAGGCGCGGCAAGCGTCAGACGCGATGCCGGCCTCGGCGAGCGCCGTCACATGCGTGATAAGCTCACGGCGGACGGCGTCCTGACCGAGGAGATAGCCGTAGGCGTATTCGGCGTTGTCTTCAAAGAGGCTCATCGCCCAGGCGGGGCCGTAGCCCTTCTTGTCGGTGCAGTAGGGGGAGGAGGGAGTCGAGCCGCCGTAGGCCGAGGAGCAGCCGGAGGCGTTCGTCGCGTACATGTGATCGCCGAAGAGCTGCGTCACGAGCTTGATGTAGGGCGTTTCGCCGCAGCCTGCACAGGCGCCGGAGAACTCGAAGTAGGGCTTTGCGAACTGTGAGCTCTTCACGTTCTTTGCGCTGACCGCGTCAGATTTGATCGTGACGGTCTCGACCGCGTAGGTCCAGTTGCCGGCCTCCTTGAGCTGCGTCTCGAGCGGCTTCATCACGAGCGCCTTCTCCTTCGCCGGGCAGACGTTCACGCAGGAGGAGCAGCCCGTGCAGTCGTAAGGCGAGACCTGGATGCGGAAGCGGTATTTCGCGAGCTCCTTGCCGTTTGCGGTCTTCGTGACGAAATCGGCAGGGGCGTTCTGCTGCTCGGCCTCGTCCAAAAGCACCGGGCGGATCGCGGCGTGCGGGCAAACGAGCGCGCACTGGTTGCACTGGATGCACTTTTGCGCGTCCCACTCCGGCACCTCGACGGCCGCGCCGCGCTTTTCGTACTTCGACGTGCCGGCCGGCCAGGTGCCGTCCTCAAGACCGTATTTCTTCATGACCGAGATCGGGAGCGTATCGCCCTGCTGGCGGTTCATCACATCGACGACCTCGCGGATGAAGGCGGGTGCCTCGCGCGTGGCAGGCACATCCTCGGCGGTTTTCCAGCTCTCGGGGATCGCGATCTCCTTAAGACCCGTGAGTCCGCTGTCGATCGCGGCGACGTTCAGATCGACGACCGCCTGCCCCTTCTTCTTGAAATACGTCTTGTAAATTGCGTCCTTCATCTCGGAAACGGCGGTCTCCAGGGGAATGACGCCGGTGAGCTTGAAGAAGGCGGCCTGCAGGATCGTATTCGTACGATTGCCGAGGCCGAGCGAGCGGGCAAGGCTCGTCGCGTCGATCGTGTAGAACTTCGCGTTTTTATTGGCAAGGCCGCGTTTCATAGCGGCGGGGAGCTGCGCCTCGAGCCCGTCCATATCCCACTGGCAGTTTAAAAGGAAAGTGCCGCCGTCTTTTAAGTTCGCGGTCATGTCGTATTTGTGGACATACGAGGGCGTGTGGCAGGCGACAAAATCCGCTGAGGGGATCAGATAGGGCGCGCGGATGGGTTGAGAGCCGAAGCGCAGGTGGCTCTGCGTCAGGCCGCCGGACTTTTTGGAGTCATAGACGAAATAGGCCTGGCAGTAGAGATCGGTCGCATGGCCGATGATCTTGATCGAGTTCTTGTTGGCGCCCACCGTGCCGTCAGAGCCCATGCCCCAGAGCTCGGCGCTCGTCTGGCCGGCGGGGGAGGTGTCGATCTCCTGCGTGACGGGCAGGGAGGTGAAGGTCACATCGTCGACGATGCCGATCGTGAAATCGTTCTTCGGGGCGTCGGCTCTGAGGTTTTCGAACACGGCGAGGATCTGGCCCGGAGTCGTGTCCTTGCTCGAGAGGCCATAGCGGCCGCCGACGATCTCAACGTCGGTATTCTTGCGGTAGATCGCGCAGATATCCTGATAGAGCGGTTCGCCCATCGCGCCGGGCTCCTTCGTGCGGTCGAGCACGGCGATCTTTTTCGCGCTCTTCGGCATCGCGGCGAGGAAGTGCTTCGCAGAGAAGGGCCGATAGAGGTGGACGTTCAAAAGACCGACCTTCTCGCCCTTCGCCGTCAGGTAATCGACGGTCTCCTTTGCCGTGTCGGCAGCGGAGCCCATCAGGATGATGACGCGCTCCGCATCGGGTGCGCCGTAGTAATCAAAGATGTGATAGTCGCGTCCGGTCAGGCGGCTGATCTCGGCCATGTAGTGCTCGACCGCATCGGGGATCGAGGCGACCTTTTCGTTGCAGGCCTCACGGCACTGGAAGAAGATATCCGGATTCACGGTCGTGCCGCGGGTCGCCGGGTGCTCGGGGTTCAGTCCGTTTTTGCGGAAAGCGGCGAGTGCGTCCATATCGACCAGGGGCCGCAGATCATCGTAATCCAGCGCTTCGATCTTCTGGATCTCATGCGAGGTGCGGAAGCCGTCGAAGAAATGCAGGAAGGGCATGCGGCAGTGGATCGCCGCCAAGTGCGCGACCGCGCCCAGATCCATGACCTCCTGCGTCGAAGAGGACGCGAGCAGGGCAAAACCGGTCGAGCGCACGCCCATGACGTCGGAGTGGTCGCCGAAGATCGAGAGCGCGTGTGCCGAGAGCGTGCGCGCCGAGACATGGAAGACGCCGGGGAGCATCTCGCCCGCGATCTTGTACATGTTGGGGATCATCAGAAGAAGACCCTGCGAGGCGGTATAGGTCGTCGTGAGCGCGCCGGACTGCAGCGAGCCGTGCACCGTGCCGCCCGCGCCGCCCTCA
>CAMNAE010000107.1 GCA_946530565.1 uncultured Oscillibacter sp. | reverse complement strand
ACGCGCGTGCTCTCCACAATGGCTGAGGATCGCATTCTCTCCGATCGTTTTTTAAGCACACGCTTCTGCATCCTCTTCGTCATGGCGATCTCGATCGCGGTCTCGTTTCTTGGCCGCAATGCTCTGGAGTGGTTCGTCGAGCTCACGACCTTCGGTGCGATCGTCGGCTTCGGATATACCTCTGCCTCAGCATGGCGCGTGGCTCGGGCAGAGAGAAACCGTACCGTACAGGCAAGCGGCATACTGGGCACGCTGATCACCGCAGCCTTTGCCGTCGTGCAGCTGATCCCGAAGCTCACCGTCTTTGAAACGATGGGCGCTGAGTCCTTTTTGATGCTCGCATTGTGGTGTCTGCTCGGCTTCTTCTTCTACTGGCGGACCATGCAGCAGGGAAATCTCGCCGAGTACAACGGCGCCTCGATCTCCAGCACCGTGCTCTTTTCGCTTCTTCTCTACTCCTGTGTCATGTGGTTTCTGCTTCGCTGCATCGAGCACAGTGAGACTTATACCGCCAGAGCCGGTCTCTATCGTGACGGCACCGTGCTTATCTTGCTCATCACGGTGGGCCTCATCGTGATGCTCTATATCCAAAACCTCCTGCGTCGAAAGCATGAGAAGCTGGAGCGGGATATGATCCGGACCGAGGAGAGCAGCCTTGCCAAGACTCGCTTTCTCTTCAATATGTCGCATGACATCCGCACACCCATGAACGCGATCATCGGCTATACGAAGCTCGCGCTCAAAGAAGAACACAGTCCGGTCGTCGGTGACTACCTCGGAAAGATTGAAAACGCAAGTGAACATCTGCTGGATCTCATCAACGACATTCTCGAGATGAGCCGTATCGAAAGTGGTACGATTGAGCTCGAGGAGGTGCCATGCGATCTTTGTGCCCTGATGGATGAACTGCGAAATATCTTTGCAAATCAAATGGCTGAAAAGGAAATCAACTTTACAGTAGAAGCTCAGGATCTTAAGCACCGTTTTGTTCTCTGCGACCAGCGGAACCTGAACCGGATCCTCTTCAACCTCTTAAGTAACGCATATAAATTCACGCCCAAAGGCGGAACGGTCGAGGTCTCTCTTCGCCAGATCCATGCGCCGGAGGCTCAGGACGCTCAACGCTCGCATTTTGAGCTGCGCGTGCGCGACAGCGGCATCGGTATGAGCGAGGCCTTTACCGAGAAGATGTTCCATGCCTTCGAGCGGGAGCGCACCTCCACTGTCAGCGGCATTCAGGGCACCGGGCTCGGGCTTGCGATCACCAAGAACCTCGTGGACCTCATGGGCGGCACGATCGACGTCATTACCGCGCCGGGCCGGGGCACAGAGTTTTCACTCGTCTTCCCCTTCGCCCTGGCTGAGGCGGCCGCAGAGCAAGACTGCGTCAGTGAAGAGGAGCCTGATTTCCCGCTCACGGGGCTCAAGCTGCTTCTTGTCGAGGACAATGCAGTCAACCGCGAGATTGCACAACTGCTTTTGACCGAGGCAGGCTTTACGGTAGACAGTGCTGAAAACGGGCTGATCGCCTTGGAGACCGTCAAAGCCTCCGAGCCCGGCACCTATGCCGCCGTGCTGATGGATATTCAGATGCCGGTCATGGACGGCTACGAGGCCGCCCGCGCGATCCGCGCGCTCGAGGACACGCGCAAAAACCGCATCCCGATCGTCGCTATGACCGCAAACGCCTTCAAAGAAGACGAACAGGCCGCCATGAGCGCGGGCATGCAGGGGCACATCGCAAAGCCGCTTGATCTCGATACGATGCTCAAAACGCTCAGGCGCGTCCTGCGTGATGCGCACTGCCAGAAAGAAGGTTCGGTCCATGCTTGATGCAGATAGAAAAGAACGCAAGCTCCCGACAGACCTTTCCCCGCTTGCAGTCTGGGCCTTCTCGATCGGCACGAGCGTCGGCTGGGGCTCGCTCGTGGTCACGAGCAATACCTATCTTCTGCAGTCCGGGCCGATGGGTTCTGTGCTCGGGCTGCTGCTCGGCGCCGCGATCATGCTGATCATCAGCACAAACTATGCCTATATGATGCAATGCTATCCTGAATCCGGCGGTGCTTACGCCTTCGCCCGCGAGGTCTTCGGCTATGATCACGGCTTTCTTGCCGCATGGTTTCTCGTACTCACCTATCTTGCGGTATTCTGGGCAAATCTCACCTCGCTGCCGCTCTTTGCCCACTATTTCTTCGCCGATCTCTTTCGTGTGGGACGGCTTTACACGCTCTTCGGCTACGAGGTCTATCTCGGCGAGGCGATGCTCTCGCTTCTTGCGCTGCTCATATTCGTGCTGCTCTGTGCCCGCTTTGATGCGATCGCAAAGCGCATGATGATCTTCCTCGCGCTGATCTTCACGCTCGGCATCGTCGCTGTGTTCCTCGGCTCGCTCTTCGGTCTCGACCGCTCCCTTTCCCCGGCCTTTGTGCCCGATAGCTCTGCGCTCTCGCAGATCATCCTCATCGCTGTTATCTCGCCCTGGGCTTTCATCGGCTTCGAGAGCGTCTCGCACGAGAGTGCGGAATTCGCCTTTCGGCGCAGCCGGATCTTCAGGGTCCTGGTGATCTCTTTGTTCTCAACACTCGTTTTGTATGTGCTGGTCACGTTGCTCTCGGTCACGGCCTATCCGCCGCGCTACGATTCCTGGCTCAGCTATATCGCAGATCTGGGGAACCTGACCGGGCTTGAGGCGCTTCCGCCCTTCTATGCGGCTGACCACTACCTCGGCTCGCTCGGCGTGGGTGTGCTGATGGCGGCTTTGCTCGCGCTGATCTTCACAAGTCTGATCGGCAATCTGACCGCGCTGAGCCGTCTCTTGTATGCGCTCGGGGTCGACGGCGTGCTTCCCCGTCAGATCGCAAGGCTCAACAGATCCGGTGTACCGCAGAACGCGATCGTGCTGGTCGGACTCGTCTCGATCCTGATACCCTTCCTGGGAAGGACCGCGATCGGCTGGATCGTGGACGTGACGACGATCGGTGCCACGATCATCTATGCCATCGTCTCCGCCTCGTCCTTTTCCCTTGCCGGACAGAGAAACGACCGCACAGAGCGCCTGTGCGGCGGCGTCGGGTTTTTGCTCATGGCACTTTTTCTCGCCTACCTGCTGTTTCCGAACCTGATCGCCGAGGGCACTTTGGCCCGCGAATCGTATTTCCTCTTCATCATATGGAGCGTGCTGGGCTTCCTTTCGTTCCGGAGCATCCTCCACAGCGACCATGCGCGCCGCTTCGGTAAGTCCGTCATCGTGTGGGTCGCGCTTCTGGCGCTCGTGCTGTTCGTTGCACTGATCTGGATGCGTCAGTCCATGATCGCCTCGAACCACCAGATGCTCGAAAACATCCGTGCCCACTACCATGAGATCGCGGCTGTTTCGGACGCGCGCCTTGCCGATGAGCGTTTCATTCAAGAGCAGCTTGCGGCGCTTGAGCGCGCCGATTCCCGCACGATCCTGATGGCGACGGCCATGTTCGCTTTCTCTCTTGTCATCATGCTGACGAACTACAGATACATGACCAAAATGTCACAGGAGAGCGAGCAGATCGCCTACACCGATCCGCTGACCGGCGTCAAGAGCAAACACGCGTACGTAAAGCGCGAACAGGAACTGCTGCGTATGATCACAGACGGCACGGCGCCGGCGTTTGCGATCGCGGTCTGCGATGTGAACGGGCTCAAGCATGTCAACGACAGCCTTGGCCATAAAGCCGGCGACAATTACATCCGCGCCGCCAGCGCAATGATCTGCGAGATCTTCGATCACAGCCCTGTCTTTCGCATCGGCGGCGATGAGTTTGTCGTAATTTTGACCGGGGGCGATTTCCTCAGACGCGATGAACTGCTCACCTCCCTTTTGCAGCGCTCCGAATCACATATCAAAAGCGGAGAGGTCGTGGTCGCTGCGGGCCTTGCCGAATACCGTGCCGGAGAAGACAGCACTGCAGCCGCAGTGTTCGAGCGCGCCGACGCACGCATGTATGTGAGCAAGCAGAACCTCAAAGCCCTCGGTGCCGTCACACGCTGAAAAAACATCAAAAAAACCTGAGCGGCTGGGTTCTCTCCCCTCCGCTCAGGTTTTTTGCAGTTAGCTTAGTATAAACACTCAAATCAAGATCTCCGCTTCCGTGCGCTCCTGCTCAAGGTGCTGTACATACTCCTGGATCTTCAAAAAGGTCTCGGAGCTCAGGTCGTGCTCGACCTTGCAGGCGTCGTCGGAGGCAGTTTTATCCGAGACACCGAGCAGGGTAAAGAAGCGGGTGAGCGTCTTGTGACGGTTATAAATACGGCTTGCGATCTCATAGCCGCTCTCGTTCAAGGTGATGTGCCCATCGGGCGCCATATTGATGTAGCCGTTTTCACGCAGCTTCTTCATCGCGATACTGACGCTCGGTTTTGAAAAGCCGAGCTCGTTGACCACATCGATGGAGCGCACATAGCCGCGGCGCTCCTGCAGGATCAGGATCGACTCCAGATAATCCTCTGCAGATTCGTGAATGACCATATGTGTCCCCTCCGTAAACGTTGTTTTCTATTGATTGTACCAAACGGCGGCGGAAAAAGCAAGAGCACAGACTCTGAAGATCTGTATGGTTCGCCCTGCTGGGAATATCCGGCGACCGCCGCAGAGAGCTTCAAAACGTATTGACTCAGAAAAATCGGGATAGAAGACCGCCCTTGGCCGCCTCCTGCTTCATGCCGCAAAAGGTATAGCCGGTCGCGTCGATCGTGCGCTTCACTTCCGCCACATCGAGCGCTTCCTCACTCAGGATCACGGTCGTCCCCTTTTTGGCGCTTGAGGTCACTTTTTTGACCGGAAAGGCCTTGCGGATCGCGTCGTTGACATGTGCCTCGCACATACTGCAGGCCATGCCCTCGACCTGTACGGTTGTCTGTATCATTTTGTCTCTCCGTTTCTGAGCTTCTTGCAGGCTCTGTAGATTGTTTCTATTATAGTTAGTTATGTTTAACTTGTCAAGTCCTGCTCTCTTTCGGAATATGATTGACGCGGCGGAGAAATAGGCATATACTTGATATATGAAATGAGGAAACGACTATTTACGTACAAGCGCGAGGAGGCTCCCTTTCAATGAAAAGCTTTACGATCGGCCCCAACGACGCCGGGCAGCGGCTCGACCGCTTTTTATCCAAGACCGTCCCGCTCCTCCCCTCCGCGCTGCAGCAGAAGTATATCCGTTTAAAGCGTGTCAAGCTCAACGGAAAGCGTGCCCAGCGGGATACGCGTCTGAATGAGGGAGATCTCATTGAGCTCTATATCAACGATGAGTTCTTTGCCGTCCCCGAGCACAGACCCGACCGTTTTCTCTCTGCTCTGAAGCCGCGTCTGAACATCCTCTACGAGGATGCCAACATTCTGCTGCTCGACAAACCGGCCGGGCAGGTCGTACACGCTGACGAGACCGAGAAGGTCCACACGCTCATCAATGAGGTGCAGGCCTATCTCTATCAAAAGGGCGAATGGGATCCGGCGGAGGAAAACGCCTTTGCACCGGCACTGTGCAATCGGATCGACCGGAACACCGCCGGGATCGTGATCGCCGCAAAGAACGCGGAGGCACTGCGCGTGATCGACCAGAAGATCCGCGACCATGAGCTCGAAAAGAGCTATCTCTGTGTGACTGTCGGGACTCCGAAGCCAGTATCCGGCGCTGTCAACGGCTTTTTGAAAAAAGACGAGGCCAACAAGCTCGTCACGTTTTATAACCGTCCCGTGCCCGGCGGCAGAAGCTGCTCGACGGATTACCGCACGCTCGAGACCCGCTCGTTCGGAAAACAGGGCACGCTCTCCCTTGTAGAGTGCACGCTGCACACCGGCAGGACCCACCAGATCCGCGTCTCAATGGGCCACATCGGCGCTCCGATCCTCGGTGACGGAAAATACGGAAACGGAGCGGTGAACCGGAGCTTTCATGAGACACGGCAGAATCTGTGTGCATACCGCCTCACCTTCCGCTTCACGACCGACGCAGGCTCCCTCTCGTATCTCAATGGCCGCTCGTTTACGGTCAAACGCGTGCCCTTCCGCGAGCTCTATTTTCCGCAGTCCTGATCATACGCGCTTTTTTCCCAAAAAGAACCGCAAAGCGTACAAATATAGCCCGGAAGCCTTGACAATCCCGGGTATTTTCGGTAAGATGCTTTCGCTGAATTTCGAGAGGAAAGGTTCCCCCCTGTGCTTTAGAAAAGAGGCGATTTCGGCACGGCCGGCGCTTGTTGGTCCTGCGCTGTGTCATACTATGATGAAATG
>CAMNAE010000106.1 GCA_946530565.1 uncultured Oscillibacter sp. | reverse complement strand
CTGGCCCGGGCGCCGCATCGCGCTGATCCTGCCCGGCTCACACACGCACACGGTATTGATCGACCGCGGCGGCGTGCAGGGGATCCTGTCGCAGATGACCGGCGAGCTCTTCTTCGCGATGAAGAGCGATACGATCCTCGCTCCGATCCTCTCGACTGAGGACAAGACGCTCGACCACGACTATGTGCGCCTGGGGCTTAAAAACCTTGCCGACTGGGGCATGAACCGCGCGGTCTACATCGGCCACGCGATGCGCCTTTTCAACGAGGGCACGCCGGCGCAGCGGCGCAGCTACTGCGAGGGCGTTTTGAACGGCGGCTTCGCCCAGGCGCTCGTGCGGATGTGCCAAACGGCCTGGGCGCCCTGCGACACGGCCGTCATCGTCTCGAACGCCTACATGTACGAGCTGTATGAGACGCTCCTCGCCGGGACCGGCGTATTCAGGGAGATCGGGCATCTGCCGATCTCGAAGGAGAAGAGCTACGCGGTCGACGGGCTCAAAAAACTGTTGTCGCTGCGATAATGTTTTCCTGATCATCAAATCATCAAAGGAGATCGATCACCATGGATAAGAAAAAGATCCTCATTACCTCCCGTTCCTTCGGCTCGGTCAGCGACCAGCCCTTAAAGACCCTCGAGGACGCCGGCTGGGAGGTCCACTTCGACAACCAGAGCTTCGATATGGACCGCTTTGCCGCCGAGATCCCCGACTACGACGCGCTCATCATCAGCGCGCATCCCTTCCCGAAGGAGCTCATGGCGAAGTGCCCGAAATTAAAGCTCATCGCGAAGCACGGCGCCGGACTCGACAACATCGACCTGCCGGCAGCCAAAGAGCTCGGCATCCACGTCACGAACACCCCCGGCACGAACTCCAGCGCGGTCGCCGACCTCGCCTTCGCGCTCATGATGGACTGCGCCCGCCATGTGACCGAGGTCGCGATGGCCGTGCGCAAGGGCACCTGGAAGACCCGCATCGGCCAGGACGTCTACGGCAAGACGCTCGGCGTCATCGGCTTCGGCGCGATCGGCAAGCACGTCGCCCGCCGCGCGAAGGGCTTCAACATGAAGGTCCTCGCCTACGATCCCGGCGTGAAGGAAGTCCCCGAGGAGTTCAAAGACTACTGTGAGATCTGCCCCGATCTCGACGAGATGCTGACCCACTGCAATTTCGTCACGATCCACCTGCCGCTGATCGACTCCACCCGCAATATGATCACCGCCAAGCAGCTCGCCGCGATGCCCGAGGGGTCCTGCCTCATCAACGTCGCGCGCGGCGGCGTCGTGAACGAGAACGACCTCTATGAGGCCGTGAAGAGCGGCCATCTCTCCGCCGCGGCCTGCGACACGACCGTCGCCGAGCCGATCCCGGCCGACCACCCCTTCCTGACGCTCGACAACATCCTCGTCACCTCCCACATCGGCATGTACTCCTGGGAGGCGATCAACGCCGTGAGCCAGATGTGCGCCGACAACGCCGTCGCCTGGCTGCAGGGCCGTGAGATGATCAACGTGGTGGTCTGATGCGGCTCATCTCCTGGAACGTCAACGGCCTCAGGGCCTGCCTCGGCAAGGGCTTTCTGGACTTCTGCGCGCTCTCCGACGCCGACGTCATCTGCCTGCAGGAGACAAAGATGCAGCCCGAGCAGGCGGATTTCGAGCTCCCGGGCTATGAGCGCTTCTGGAACAGCGCCGACAAAAAGGGCTATTCCGGCACGGCCGTCTTCACCCGCCGCACGCCGCTGAATGTCACTTACGATTTCGGCGACGATCAGCACCGCCACGAGGGCCGCGTCATCACGGCGGAGTATGAGGACTTCTACCTCGTGTGCTGCTACACGCCGAACTCCAAGGACCAGCTCGCGCGGCTTGACTACCGCATGATCTGGGAGGACGACCTGCGCGCGTATTTAAAAGAGCTCGACGGGACCAAGCCCGTCGTCTACTGCGGGGATCTGAACGTCGCGCATCAGGAGATCGACCTCAAAAACCCGAAGACGAACCGCTTCAACCCCGGCTTTTCCGACGAGGAGCGCGGCAAGATGACCGAGCTGCTTTCAAGCGGCTTCGTCGACACCTTCCGCGCCCTGCACCCCGACGCGCGCGACGCCTACTCCTGGTGGAGCTACCGCGCCCGCGCGCGGGAGAAGAACGTCGGCTGGCGCATCGACTACTTCATCGTATCCGAGCGCCTGATGCCGCGCGTGAAAACCGCCGACATCTGGCCCGAGATCCACGGCAGCGACCACTGCCCCGTCGTGCTGGAGCTGACGGAGGCCTGAGAAAAACAGGGGCTCATACCGCCCCCCCATCCTGTTGACCGCCAGAGAGCGCCGGAGATTTTTCCGGCGCTCTTTGTTTCTGCCGAACCGGAGAGCGGAAAACTGTTGAAAAAAACACTTGACTTTTACAGTAAAAAGCTTTAAAGTGTAGAAGCTTTAAAGCGTAAAAGCGCCGTACCGGGATCGGCACGGGATTCCGCTGACAGAGAGGATCGGATCTCCTATGGCTTTGCAAATCATCATGCTCATCGTTTTCTTCGGCGTCATGATCTATGTGGGCTATGCCTGCCGCAAGCACGCCACCAACATCAACGGCTTCGTGCTCGGCGGCCGTTCCGTCGGCCCGTGGCTGACGGCCTTCGCCTTCGGCACGAGCTATTTCTCGGCGGTCGTGTTCGTCGGCTACGCCGGTCAGTTCGGCTGGAGCTTCGGCATGGCGAGCACCTGGGCGGGTCTCGGCAACGCGTTTATCGGCTCGCTCCTCGCATGGACGATCCTCGGCCGCCGCACGCGCATTATGACGCAGACGCTCGATTCGCGCACGATGCCGGACTTCTTTGCCAAGCGCTACGATTCCTCAGCGCTCCGCACGGTCGCCTCGCTGATCGTGTTCGTCTTCCTGATCCCCTACACGGCCTCGCTCTACAACGGCCTCTCGAGCCTCTTCAATATGTCCTTCCACCTGCCCTACTGGGTCTGCATCGTGATCATGGCGGCTCTCACGGCGGTGTACGTGCTCTACGGCGGCTACATGGCGACGGCCGTGAACGACTTCATCCAGGGCATCGTGATGCTCGTCGGCATCGTGGCGGTCATCGGCGCGGTCATCTATGACAACGGCGGCCTCACCGCGGCCGTGCGTGAGCTTTCGCAGATCGACGCCGGCAACGGCCAGCTCGGCGCGTACACGTCCTTCTTCGGCCCGCAGCCGCTCGCGCTTTTATTCGTCGTGCTGCTCACGAGCCTCGGCACCTGGGGCCTGCCGCAGATGGTCGGCAAGTTCTACTCGATCAAAAACGAGGACGCCGTGCGCAAGGGCACGATCATCTCCACCTTCTTCGCGATCGTCGTCGCGGGCGGCTGCTACTTCCTCGGCGGCTTCGGCCGGCTCTATGCCGACCAGATCAGCTACACCGCCTCCGGCAAGCCGAATTTCGACTCGGTCATCCCCTCGATGCTCTCGACTCTGCCCGACATCATCATCGCGATCGTGATCGTACTGGTGCTCTCGGCCTCGATGTCGACGCTCTCCTCGCTCGTGCTGACCTCGAGCTCCACGCTGACGCTCGACGTGATCGTGCCCTCGATGAAGAAAAAGCCCGATGAGCTGCAGCAGCTCGTGATCGTGCGCGGCTTCATCGTGTTCTTCATCGTCGTCTCCGCGGTCATCGCGATCATCAAGGACGCCTTCCCCGGCGTCACCTTCATCGCGCAGATGATGGGCGTCTCCTGGGGCGCGCTCGCCGGTGCGTTTTTAGCGCCCTTCCTCTACGGGCTCTACTGGAAGAAGGCCACGCGCGCGTCGGTTTGGGTCTGCTTCATCTTCGGTGTCGGCGTCGAGCTCTTCCAGCTCTATGTCTCGCTCTCCGGCAACAACTTCAGCGCGGAGCTCCATCCGGTGCTGAACTACCTCTTCGCCTCCTCCGTCCGCTCCGGCGCGATGACGATGATCTTCGGCCTCATCCTCGTGCCGCTCGTGAGCCTCTTCACCCCGAAGCCGGACATGCAGAAGGTCGAGCATGCCTTCGAGAACTTCGACAAGCCCGTCTCTGTCGCCGCCAAGCGCGCCCTGGGCGACTGAAACCTGCGTGATCGTCGGTCGGACGGTTCGATACCGGGCTGCGTGAAGCGCAGCAAAGCCCCGCCGGAGCGGACGCCTTTTTCAGGGCGCCGCTCCGGCGGGGCTTCTCTTTGTTTCCATCACTTCTCTGCCCGGTACAGGAAGGTCACGATCTGGGCGCGGGTGCAGGGGGCGGCGGGCGCGAAGTGCGTCGCGTCCACACCGGCGGTGATGCCCTCACCGGCCGCCCAGCGCACGGCGCCGCAGTAGTAGGCGCTCTGCGCGACGTCGGCAAAGGCCGGCGCGCCCTCCTTTGCCTCCGGCTCACCGGCTGCGCGGTGCAGGAAGGTCACGACCTGCGCGCGCGTCACGGTGTCGTTCGGGCTGAAGGTCTCCTCTGTCGTACCCTTCGTGATCCCCTGCCCGATCGCCCAGGCCACGGCCTTTTCATAGTAGCTGCCCGGGATCACATCGGTGAACTGCGCAGCCGAGCCCTTCGGCTCGGGCGAGCCCGCAGCGCGCCACAGGAACGCACTCCTTACGGCTCCCCCCTGAGGGGGCGAACCGTCCGGCGGACGGTTCCAAGGCCCCCCTGAAAGGGTCGCACAGTCCGGTGGACTGTGCGAAAGGCAGCCCGCAGGGCTGACTGAGGGGTTCCGCGGAACAAAGGGCGTGGCTTTTTCGCACGAGTCGTCCCCTTCCACTCACTTTCGCACGCTAAAGATGATCGCAGCGCGGGGGCTTGCTTTTTTCGGCGTGTCGGAGTATACTCCATTTATAGAACGTTCGTTCGTGTATTTAAGTGCAATCTATCATTTTTCAAAAGCCAGGAGGTCCGCCTATGCATCCTGCCCTTTGCGCATCCGAGCCGTGCAGCGCGCCGCTGCCTGTCACTTTTTTCCGTATCCCCTGCGCGCTCATGACCGACGCGCGTTTTTCTGATCTCTCCGCCGAGGCAAAGCTGCTCTACGGCCTGCTTTTGGACCGGGTGAGCCTTTCGGAAAAAAACGGCTGGCGGGATGAGGCGGGGTGCGTCTATATCTATTTCAAGGTCGGCGAGATCGGCAGGGCGCTCGGCTGCGGCAAGGACAAGGCGCTGTGTCTTCTGCGTGAGCTGGAATCGGGCACGGGCGCGGGACTGATCGTGCGCGTCCGTCAGGGGCTCGGAAGGCCGAGCCGGATCTATGTGCGCCTGCCTGAGGACGCGGCGCCTTCCTGTCCTGCTGTGCTCTCCGAGGCCGCGGCCCTGCCCCTGATCGCTTCGGAAGAAGCGGAGCCGGGATCGGAGGACACGGCCGCGCTTTCTGCCCAGGTGCTGCCATCTCCCGGCGAAGAGGAGCTGCCGGCGGAGGACGAGCCCGGCGAGATCGATGAGACCGACGGCAGCGGGGAAACCGCACAGCCCTCGCGTCTTTCAGACGGCGGCGTTTGCGCGTGCAGGACGGCGGTTCTCCGGCCTTCCGGAAGCGCGGGGATCCGTCCTCAGGAGGTCGGTTTTTCAGACCTCCTGAAGTCGGTTTTTCCGCCTTCAGGAAGGCGGCTTTTCCGCTCTCCGGAAGTCTCATTTTCCGCCCCTAACCAGATAGAGTATAACCAGACGGAGTTTAACCAGACAGAGTTTAACCAGATTGATCCATCCATCTTCCCCCCTACCCCCCGCCGGGGGGCATGGGAGAGGGAGCGACGCGATGCCGAAGAGAGACTTCGTGAGCAGATCGAGTACGGGCTGCTCCTGGAAAGATACGGCTCGGACGCGGAATTCACGCTGGAAATACTGACGGAGACCGCAATCAGCCGTGCGCAGAGCATCCGCATCGGCGGTGAGCAGATCCCGGCGGAGGCCGTGAAGGCGCGCTTTTCGCTTTTGAACTATGAGCACATCGACTTTGTGCTCTCGTCGCTGCGCGAGAGCCGGAGCCGGATCAAAAACCTCCGGGGCTATCTGCTCACGGCGCTCTACCGCGCGCCCGTGACGATCGACGCCTGGTACGACGCCCTCGTCCGCCACGACTACCCGCTGTAACGCCGTCAGGAGACGCGGCCCGCCTGGCAGCTCGTGGCAGCTTCCAGAGGAGGCTTTGGCCCCCCTGAAAGGGGGGCTGTCAGCCGATACGGCTGACTGAGGGGCCTACGTTCCACGCAGTCCGAGAATCGCACCGTCCGCCGGACTGTGCGACCCTCCCGGCCCCTTACGGGGCCACCCTCCCTTTCAG
>CAMNAE010000105.1 GCA_946530565.1 uncultured Oscillibacter sp. | reverse complement strand
TCACGGCGATCGGCACGAATGCGATCGCGACCTCCGTGATGCTCAAAGCCGGCGCCGCCCAGGGCGCGACCGGTGAAAATCCGCTGCTCGTCGCCTGCCGCACGGCCGACGTGATCCTGGGTCCGATCGGGATCCTCTCGGCCGACTCGATGCTCGGTGAGGTCACGCCCGCCATGGCGCTCGCCGTCGGGCAGAGCCCGGCCGTGAAGCTCCTGCTCCCCGTCAATCAGTGCCAGAACATGATCGTCGGCGTGAAGAACCTCTCGATGGCGAAGCTCGCCGAGGAGGCCGCCGGGATGCTCCGCGACCTGCTCACATAAACGCGTAAAGCCGCGGCCCAGCCGCTTAAAAGCAACGCTCTCTTAAATGCCGCCCCAAGGGAGGCGCTCCCGTTCCAGACGGAGACTCATATTTAAGGGAGAACCCCGAAATGAACAAGAACACCCGCTCTCTCGTCTACGCCGCCGTGTGCCTGGCCCTCTGCATGATCCTGCCGGTGATCACAATGCGCCTGCAGGCCATCGGCAACATGCTCTCGCCCATGCACATCCCGGTGCTCCTCGCCGGCTTTTTATGCGGCCCTGTGTGGGCGCTTGCGGTCGGCGCCGCCGCGCCGCTGCTGCGCTCTCTTCTCTTCGGCATGCCGCCGCTCTTCCCCACCGCGACGGCCATGTGCTTCGAGCTTGCGACCTACGGCCTTGTAAGCGGCCTGCTCTTTAAACTGCTGCCGAAGAGCCGCGCGAACATCTATGTCTCGCTGATCGGCGCGATGCTCTGCGGCCGCATCGTCTGGGGCATCGCGATGGCCGTGCTCCTCGGCCTCTCCGGCGGCCAGTTCACCATGGCAGCCTTTATCGCCGGCGCGTTCACCAACGCGATCCCCGGCATCATCCTCCACATCGTACTGATCCCGCTGATCGTCATGGCCCTCCAGCGCGCCGGGATCATCGAGAAGTGAGTGCCCGGATGCTTCCCAAAGCCGGCGTCAGGACGCAAAAAGCCGCCCTGTGTGCAGCAGGGCGGCTTTTTGCTGATGAGGAAAAAAGGAAAATGGAGAAAAGGAGAAAATGGTAAGAAAAATGGCGAAAAAGCACGACAGGAGGGTTTGCGCTCCTGTGAGTTAGCTTTAACTAACCACGTGCATATAGTAGCACAGCCTCGGGCATCTGTCAAGCGTTATTTTTATTTTTTTTTAGTATTTCTCTCCGCGGCTCCGCTTTTCATCCCGCGAAAGCGCTTTTCTTCCGGCAAAATGCCGGTAAGTCCCTCTTGCCCTTCCGCGCGCGCTGTGATAAAATACTAATTTAAGAAAGCCCGCGTCAGCGGGATCTAAGGAAAGGACTTGACGACTATGCTCAGCTTCCGGACATTCCAGATGGATTCCTTCCTCCCCTCTTCCTACGAACAGGACCTCGCCCAGGGCCTCAGGGACGGCCATGAAAAGCTGCAGAAGGGCACCGGCCTCGGCAGCGATTTCTTAGGCTGGGTGAACCTCCCCCGCGATTTTGATAAAGACGAGCTCGCGCGCATCAAGGCGGCTGCCGCTCGCATCCAAAAGCAGTCGCAGGCGCTCGTCGTGATCGGCATCGGCGGCAGCTACCTCGGCGCCCGCGGCGTCATCGAGTGCCTGCGCTCGCCGAACTATAACCTCAAAAAGAAGGATACCCCGAACATCTACTTCATGGGCAACGGTCTTGCCGCCGACTCCATGCAGGAGGTCATGGACCTTTTGGAGGGCGTCGACTTCTCGGTCAACGTCATCTCGAAGTCCGGCACGACGACTGAGCCCGCGGTCGCCTTCCGCTTCTTCCGCGCCGAGCTGGAACGCCGCTACGGAAAGCAAGGCGCAAAGGAGCGCATCATCGCGACGACCGACAAGGCCAAAGGCGCTCTGAAGTCCCTCGCCGACGCCGAGGGCTGGGAGACCTTCGTCGTGCCCGACGACGTGGGCGGCCGCTACAGCGTTTTAACGCCCGTCGGCCTGCTCCCGATCGCGGTGGCCGGCATCGACATCGACGCGCTGCTCGCCGGTGCGCGCGACATGATGGACCTGTGCGCCTCCGGCGATGTGAAGAGCCCGTCGTTCCGCTATGCCGCAACGCGCTACGCACTCTACAGGGCCGGCCGCAGCGTCGAGATCCTCGGCTGCTACGACCCCGCCTTCCGCTTTATGACCGAGTGGTGGAAGCAGCTCTACGGCGAGAGCGAGGGCAAGGACGGCAAGGGCATCTTCCCGGCCAGCGTCGAGTTCACGGCGGATCTCCACTCGATGGGCCAGTACATCCAGGAGGGCGTGCGCCTCATGCTCGAGACGATGGTCCGCCTGGGCCCGTCCGACGCGGAGCTCCTCGTGCCCTATGACGAGGTCAACGGCGACGGACTCAACTTCCTTGCAGGAAAGTCGATGGACTACATCCGCGAGCGCGCGATGGACGGCACGCTTCTTGCCCATGTTGAGGGCGGCGTGCCCAATATGATCGTCGACGTCGACAAGCGCGACGAGCGCTCTCTCGGCCAGCTCATCTACTTCTTCGAATACGCCTGCGGCCTCTCAGGGTATCTGCTCGGGATCAACCCCTTCAACCAGGAGGGCGTCGAGGCCTACAAGAAGAACATGTTCGCCCTGCTCGGCAAGCCCGGCTACGAAGACCGCAGGGCCGAGCTCGAGGCGAAGCTCAAATAATCGCATCAAGCCCGATCGCGCCGCCTCCCGCCTTGGCAGGGGGCGGCTTCTTAAAAACAAAACCGGAGGTCAAAGATGTCCATTGCGACCGTGTGCGCGCCTGCAGCGGACTGGTTCATGGCGAACCGCGCTGTGATCATCCTGCTGATCGCTGTCAATATAATCTCCTTTACACTTTATGGAATCGATAAGTTCAAGGCGCAGCATGAGCGGCGGCGCATCCGCGAATCGACGCTATTGTGGTCTGCGGCGCTCTTCGGCGGGCTCGGCGCGTTTTTCGGCATGCGCGTCTTTCACCACAAGACGCAGAAGCCGAAGTTTTTCATTCTGG
This sequence comes from uncultured Oscillibacter sp., assembly GCA_946530565.1. Taxonomy (GTDB): domain Bacteria; phylum Bacillota; class Clostridia; order Oscillospirales; family Oscillospiraceae; genus Oscillibacter. The sequence goes on along the minus strand of CAMNAE010000105.1, from coordinate 3,267 downwards.
TCCCGCTCTTTCTTCTTTTGCAGTGTGCACTCATCGTGCTGTTTGCAAGCGGACTCTATCGGCGCATTTTACCCCTTGCATGAAAGGCAAAATGTGGTATCATAGAAGGGATACAAAATCGGCACTGCCGCCATTAAAGGAGTTATTATGATCACTCTGCATGATACCGGCGTATTTCTCGAGGCGGGCCGCCTGAGCCCCGTCTCCGCCCGCACGCCCGAAGAGGGCCGCAAGGGCACGATGGCCTGGAAGATCCTCCAGGCGCATTCGGTCTCCCCCGACCCCGCGCAGCTCCAGGTGCGCTTTGACGCGATGGTCAGCCACGACATCACCTATGTCGGCATCATCCAGCAGGCGCGTGCCTCCGGCATGAAGGAATTCCCCCTGCCCTACGCGCTCACGAACTGCCACAACAGCCTCTGCGCCGTCGGCGGCACGATCAACGAGGACGACCACGTCTTCGGTCTCTCCGCGGCCAAAAAGTACGGCGGCATCTATGTGCCGGCCAATATGAGCGTCATCCACTCCTATGCCCGCGAGATGCTCGCCGGCTGCGGCAAAATGATCCTCGGCTCCGACTCCCACACCCGTTACGGCGCGCTCGGCACGATGGCCGTCGGCGAGGGCGGCCCGGAGCTTGCCAAGCAGCTTTTGAAGAACACCTGGGACGTGCCCTATCCGAAGGTCGTGCTCGTGCACCTGAAAAACGCGCCGCGGCGCGGCGTCGGCCCGCACGATGTCGCGATCGCGCTCGTGAAGGCGACGTTCGAATCCGGCTTTGTCAATAACTGCGTGCTCGAGTTCGCGGGCGAGGGCATTTCGTCGCTCCCGATCGACTTCAGAAACGCGATCGACTGCATGACGACCGAGACGACCTGCCTCTCCTCGATCTGGTGCACCGACGAGACCGTGCGCGCCTGGTACGAGCTCCACGGCCGCGGCGGCGAGTACAAGGCCATGTCGCCCGAGGACGGCGCGTATTACGACAAGTACATCGAGATCGACCTTGCAAAGGTCGAGCCGATGATCGCCCTGCCCTTCCACCCCTCGAACGCATACACGATCCGCGAATTTCTCGAAAACGCCGAAGAGATCCTCGCCGGCGTCGAGGCGGACGCGCAGAAGCGCTTCCCGAAGGCGAAGGTCCATCTCACGAACAAGATCCGTGACGGCGGCGTCTGGGCCGACCAGGGCGTGATCGCGGGCTGCGCCGGCGGCCTCTTCGACAACATCGACGAGGCGGCGGCGATCTTAAAGGGCCGCGACTGCGGCAACGGCGCCTTCGTGCTCGACGTCTACCCGACGAGCGTGCCCGTGGGCCTTGCGCTCTCCGATATCGGCGCGAGCGCGGCGCTGCTCCGGGCCGGCGCGGTTTTGAAGCCGAGCTTCTGCGGCCCCTGCTTCGGCGCGGGCGACGTGCCGGCGAACAACGCGCTCTCTCTTCGCCACACGACGCGCAACTTCCCCAACCGCGAGGGATCAAAGCCCGGCGAGGGCCAGTTTGCCGGCGTGTGCCTGATGGACGCCCGCTCGATCGCGGCGACCGCGGCCAACGGCGGCCGCATCACCCCGGCCGACACCTTCGACTATACGCCCGAGCACCACGCCTATCACTACGATCCCGCGCCCTATGCCCACCGCGTCTACAACGGCTTCGGGAAGCCGCAGAGCCAGACCGAGCTCGTCATGGGCCCGAACATCACCGACTGGCCCGCGATGCCCGCGCTCTCGGATAATCTCCTTGTGGAGCTTGCGGCGGTATTGCGCGACCCGGTCACGACGACCGACGAGCTGATCCCCTCGGGCGAGACCTCGAGCTACCGCTCGAACCCCCTGCGTCTTGCGGAATTCACGCTCTCGCGCCGCGAGCCCGCCTATGTGGGCCGCGCCAAGGCCTGTGCCGCCGAAGAGGCGGCAAGGCGCGCCGGGAAGCCGTCGGAAAAGCTCTTATCGCTCATGAAGCGCGCAGGCGCGGACGCCGAAAATACGCAGTTCGGCTCCGCGGTCTTTGCCAACCGCCCCGGCGACGGCTCCGCCCGCGAGCAGGCGGCCTCCTGCCAGAAGGTCCTCGGCGGCATGGCGAACATCTGCTACGGCTTTGCCACGAAGCGCTACCGCTCCAACTGCATCAACTGGGGCATGCTGCCCTTCACGCTCGACGAGGGCACACCCTTTGAGGCCGAGAGCGGCGACTGCGTGTATGTGCCGAACATCCGCACGGCGGTCGAACAGGGCCGCGAGGACATCCCCGCCGTGATCCTCCGCGCCGATGGAAGCGAGACGCCGCTCACGCTGCATGTGCGCGGCCTGACCGACGATGAGCGCGAGATCTTGCTGCGCGGCTGCCTCATGAACTACTACGCCGCAAAACTGCTCTGAGAAGAGCCGACTGCAGATTATAAAGGAGACGCCGCTTAAATATGGATAAGATCAAAATGACCACGCCGCTCGTCGAGATGGACGGCGACGAGATGACCCGCATCCTCTGGGCAATGATCAAGGAAAAGCTGATCCTCCCCTTTGTGGACCTGAAGACCGAATACTACGACCTCGGGCTTTTAAGCCGCAACGCAACGCGCGACCAGGTGACCGTCGACGCCGCGAACGCGACGCGGAAATACGGCGTCGCGGTCAAGTGCGCGACGATCACGCCGAATAAGCAGCGCATGGAGGAATACCCCGAGCTCACCGAGATGTGGAAGTCCCCGAACGGGACGATCCGCGCGATCCTCGACGGCACGGTCTTCCGCGCGCCGATCGTGATCGATCCGGTGAAGCCGGTCGTGAAGACCTGGAAAAAGCCGATCACGCTCGCCCGCCACGCCTACGGCGATGTCTACCGCGCCGTCGACCTGGAGACGGCGGAGCCCGGCACGGCCGAGCTCGTATTCCGCGGCGAGAGCGGCGAGACGAAGACGCTCACCGTTCAGAAAGTAACAGGCCCTGCCGTGTGGCAGGCCATGCACAACCGCGAGGACTCGATCGCGTCGTTTGCCCGCTGCTGCTTCCAGTACGGTCTCGACACGGATCAGGACGTGTGGTTTTCGACCAAGGACACGATCTCCAAGGTCTACGACGGCGCCTTCCGCCGCATCTTCGAGGAGATCTATGAAGCCGAGTTCCGCGCTCGCTTTGAAGAAAAGGGCCTGAAGTACTTCTACACCCTCATCGACGACGCGGTCGCGCGGGTCATCCGCTCCGAGGGCGGCTTCATCTGGGCCTGCAAGAACTACGACGGCGACGTGATGAGCGACATGGTCTCCACCG
>CAMNAE010000104.1 GCA_946530565.1 uncultured Oscillibacter sp. | reverse complement strand
TGGCGGTGATGCCCCGCTCCTCCAGGTATTTCTTCACATAGCCGTAGGCCGTCTTTTCCGCGAGCGTGCCGATCGTGCCGGCGCGGAAGACCTGCGTCTCGCCGAACATCTCGATCGCGTGGCGGTGCGCGCGCGCCTGGTACTCGCCCGAGAAGTTCAGGTCGATATCCGGCACCTTGCCGCCGCCGTAGCCGAGGAACGTCTCAAAGGGGATGTCGAAGCCGTCTTTTACATACTTCGAGCCGCAGTCCGGGCAGAATGCGTCCGGCATGTCGGCGCCGCAGCCGTAGCCCTTGCCGTCCATAAACACGGCCGTGCGGCACTTCGGGCAGCGATAGTGCGGCGGGAGCGAATTGACCTCGGTGATGCCGGACATGTACGCCACGAGCGAGGAGCCGACGGAGCCCCGGGAGCCGACCAGGTACCCGTTTTCAAGGCTGCGCTGCACGAGCTTCTGCGCGGACATATACACGACGTCGTACTTGCCGAGGATGCTCTTGAGCTCGACGTTCAGCCGGTCCGTGATGAGCTGCGGGAGCTCGTCGCCGTAGAGCCGGTGCGCCTTTTCCCAGACCATGCGGTTCAGGTCCTCCTCGGAATTCTCGAGCCGCGGCGGGAAGAGCTCTTTGGGCAGGAGCGGAAAGATCTCGACCTGGTCGGCGATGCGGTTCGGGTTGGTCACCACGACCTCATAGGCCTTGTCGCGGCCCAGATACTCGAACTCGCGGAGCATCTCGTCGGTCGTTTTGAAATAGATCGGCAGCGGCTCGTTCGCGTCCTCGAACTTTTTGGACGCAAGCAGGATGTGCCGGTAGGTCTCGTCCTCCGGCTCTAAAAAATGCACGTCGCCGGTCGCGCAGACGGGCTTTTTTAACTCCTCGCCGAGCTTCACGATCGTGCGGTTGTATTCCCGCAGCTCCTCCTCAGACCTCACGTCCCCTTTCCGGAGCATGAAGGCGTTGTTGCACAGCGGCTGGATCTCCAGATAGTCGTAGTAATCCGCGATGCGCCTGAGCTCAGCCCAGTCCTTGTGGTCGGCAACAGCCCTGTAAAGCTCACCCGCTTCACAGGCAGAGCCGATGATGAGCCCCTCGCGGTGCTCGTTCAAAAGGGTCTTCGGGATCGTCGGCACGCGGCGGAAATACTTGAGGTTCGAATCCGAGATCAGCTGATAGAGGTTCTTGAGTCCCGTCTTGTTGCGGGCCAGGATGATGATATGCTTCGGCTGGCGCCTGACGCGTCTGCCGTTCGGACGCAGGCGCGCCATCTCAGCGTTGATCTCCTGGAGATGCCCGATGTTCTTTTCGCGCAGCATGTCCCAGAACGGGATGAGCATATAGGCGACCGTCGCGGCGTCGTCGGAGGCGCGGTGGTGCTGGAAGGCCGGAAGATCGAGGCGCTCAGCGACGACATCGAGTTTGTAGTTCTTCAGGTCCGGCAGCAGGTTCTGCGCGAGGATCAGTGAGTCGATATAGGTCGGGTCAAAGGGGATCCCCTCTTTTTTGCAGGCGGCGCGGATGAAGCTGATGTCAAATTCCGCGTTGTGTGCCGCGAGCGGCCTGTCACCGACGAAGTCCAAAAAAGCGGTCAGCGCCTCGTGAAGGCTCGGGGCGTCGGCGAGCATCGCGTCGGTGATGCCGGTGAGGCCGATGATCTCGGGCGTCAGGCGGCGGTTCGGCTTTACGAAGGTCTGGAAGCGATCGGTGACGGCGCCGTTTTTCAAAACGACCGCGCCGATCTCGGTGATCTCGTTCCAGGCGACCTTCAATCCTGTGGTTTCGATGTCAAAACAGACGATCTCGTCCTCGAGGCGCTGATCCTGTGTGCCGTGGATTGCGATGCGGTCGTCGAGATTGTTGATGAAATAGCCCTCGACGCCGTAGATGATCTTGATCTTGTCGCCGGCGGCCTTCCACGCGTCCGGGAAGGCCTGCGCGACGCCGTGGTCGGTGATCGCGATCGCCTTATGACCCCAGCGGATCGCGGTCTTCACCGCGTCCTTCACGTCGGTCAGCGCGTCCATATTGCTCATGCGCGTATGCAGGTGCAGCTCCACGCGCTTTTCGCCCTCGGCTGTGTCCTGGCGGGGCTTGTGCTCGCAGACATTGATGCTGATCGGGCTCATCTGGATGTCCTTGCCGTCCCAGGTGGGCTCCATGTGGCCGAGCACTGTCAGGTAGTCCCCGACCTTGATCTTGTCTGAGAGCGCCTTGGCCTCCTGCGCGTTCAGGTTCTTCTGCACGGTCACGGAGTTCGTGTAGTCGGTCATATCGAAGCTGAAGCGCCAGAGCCCCGCACGGCGCGTCTCGCGCGCCTCACAGGCAAAGACCTTGCCGCTGACCGCGACCGTGCCGCTCTTTAAGTTGAGGTCGCGCATCGGGATGCTCCGCGGCCGGATCGCGTTTCCGTACAGGATCCTGCCCTTTTCCCTGCTCTTCGCCTCGCTGTCGGCTTCCTCCCGCAGCGGCGCCGGCACGGGCGTGTCCGTCTCCTCGACCGTGAGCTCGATCTTTGAAAGGCCGTAGGTCTCGCGCAGCGCCGTCTCAAGCTCCTCACGCGCCTCCGGCAGGATCTTGCGCTGCGCCTTGAGCGCGATGCGGGCGCTTCTGTCCGCGCGCGCGAAGGAAGCCTCCTCGATGAGGGCATCCCCCAGGAGCAGGCTCATATGGTTTCCCAGGCGCAGTGCCGAGAACAGGTCAAAAAAAGGGATCTCTCGGGTCATGGATGCCTCCCGTTCAGCTTAAAATCAAAGGATCCGGAATCGCGCTGTATCCAGTCAAAACGTGCGGGCACTGCAGGCTTTTGCGTCCGCCGCACGTTTGGCTCAGGACCTGACGATCGTTTCCCTTTCGAAAGATCCTTCGCTTCGCTCAGGATGACAGTTTTTATATTTCCTGTCAACGCTTTTTAATACTCACAGCTTTTCGATCTCTTCCATCAGCGCGTCGATCAGCTGCTCCTGCGGGAGCTTTTTGATGATCTCGCCCTTGCGGAAGATGAGTCCGATGCCGTTGCCGCCGGCGATGCCGATGTCGGCCGCCGCGGCCTCGCCGGGGCCGTTCACCTCGCAGCCCATCACGGCGACCGTGATCGGCTTATCGACGTCGCGGAGCCTGCGCTCGACCTCCTCGGCCATCGGGATCAGGTCGATCCGCGTGCGGCCGCAGGTCGGGCAGGCGATCAGATTCACGCCGTCCCGGCGGAGCCCGGCGGCCTTCAGGATCTTCTTGGCGGCGTAGATCTCCTCGACCGGGTCGGCCGTGAGCGTCACGCGCAGCGTATCGCCGATGCCGAGGCACAAAAGGCCACCGATGCCGATCGCGGACTTGATGACGCCCATCGACGGCGTGCCGGCTTCGGTGACGCCGAGGTGGAGCGGATAGTCCGTCGTCTCGTGCAGAAGACGATAGGCCGCCATCGTGAGCGGCACGTCGGAGCACTTGACCGAGATGCAGATATCGTCGAAATCATAGCGGTTCAGAAGCTTCACATGCCCGAGCGCGCTCTCGGCGAGCGCCTCGGCGGTGACGCCGCCGTACTTTTCGCGAAGCTCTTTTTCAAGAGAGCCGCCGTTCACGCCGATGCGGATCGGGATCTTCCGCGCGCGGCAGGCCTCAGCCACCGCCTTCACATTCTCGTCTGCGCCGATGTTGCCGGGGTTGATGCGGATCGCGTCGATCCCGCGCTCGGCGCAGATGAGCGCGTAGCGGTGGTTGAAGTGGATGTCGGCGATCAGCGGGATGCGGATCTGCTCCTTGATCTTGTCCACCGCCTCCGCCGCCGCGGTATTGGGGATCGCAACTCGGACGATGTCGCAGCCCACTGCCTCAAGCGCGTGGATCTGCGCGACCGTCGCGGCGACGTCGTCGGTCTTCGTATTGCACATGGACTGGATGCTCACCGGGGCGCCGCCGCCCACCGGCACAGAGCCCACCATCAGTCGTTTTGTCATGGGGATACCCTCTTTCTCTTTACGCGTCCGGGATCAGTGTGCCGGTCGCGATCTTCACCACGTCCTGGAACATGATGAGCGCCATCAGCACGAGCAGCAGGATAAAGCAGATCGTCACGAGCCGCTCCTGCCACTCATCGGGGATGTGGCGCCTGATGATCAGGAACACGAGCGCGTCGATCAGCAGCACGAAGATGCGCCCGCCGTCGAGCGCCGGGATCGGCAGAAGGTTCATCACGAACAGGTTCACCGAGATCAGCGCCGCGAAATAGAAGATGTTCGCAAGGGCCGAGCCCGTCGACTCCGCCGTCGCGCCGATCTCCGCCATCGTGGCGGTCATGCCGACCGCGCCGGTGAAATCATCGACCCCCGCGCCGCCGGTGAAGAGCTGCGCGAGCGAAAAACGCACGAGCTGGATGAAGCCCAAAACCGTATTCACGGAGCTTTGAAGGATCGAAAGCGGCGTCGTCGGCAGCGGCGTGCGCGTGATGAAAATACCAAAGCCGGTGTACTCTTCGCCGTCCATGCTCTTGTAGGTGCCGCGCGTGAGCGGGAAATCCTCGAGCACGATCTTTTTGCCGTCACGCAGGACCACCATGTCGATCGTATCTCCGCGGTGATAGCTCAAAAAGGTCGAGGCATCGCCGCTCGTGTAGGTGCGGTAGCCGTCGATCGAATAGAAGACGTCACCGACCATAAGTCCGTTTTCGCCCTCGAGCGGGAAGCCCTCGGCAAAGCCAACGATGCTGTCCTGAAAGAAGACCGCGCCGTAGCCGGCAAAGAGGATCAGCACGATCGCAAAGCCGGTCACAAGGTTCATAAGCGGCCCGGCGACGAGGATCGCGATCTTTTTCAACAGGCTCTGACGCATGAAGCCGCGCTCATCGCCGCTGTCCTCCGTCTCGCCCTCCATCGCGCAGTAGCCGCCAAGGGGCACGACGCGCAGGGCGTAGAGCGTCTCTTTGCCCTGCTTCGTAAAGATCGCGGGACCCATGCCGATCGAGAACTCATTGACCTTGACGCCCGAGAGCCGCGCCGCGATGAAGTGCCCGAACTCGTGGAGCCCGATGATGAGCCCGAAGATCAGTATCGCCAACAGGCCGTAGAGGATCCGCGCCGCCATCAGCGTTTATCCTCCGCAAGATAGCCGCGCACTGCCTCACGAACGGATCCGTCAAGTGCGAGGATCTCATCGAGCGTGCCGTCGCCCGCCCCCGGGAACGCGCCCAGCGCGCGCTCAACGAGCGCCGGGATGTCGTAAAAGCCGATCCGGTCTTCCAGATACGCCGCGACCGCGATCTCATTGGCAGCGTTCAGAACGCAGCAGGCGCGTCCCCCCTGCTCCGCCGCCTGCTCGGCGAGCGCAAGACAGGGAAAGGCCGTACGGTCGGGCTCCGAGAAGCTGATCGCGCCGCAGGTGAAGAGATCCAGCGGCTCCGCGCGGCTCTCGCCGCGTTTGGGCCAGGTGAAGGCGTAGCGGATCGGCAGGCGCATATCCGGCGTGCCGAGCTGCGCGAGGACCGCGCCGTCGCAGAGCTCGACGAGCGAGTGCACGACGCTCTGGCGGTGGATGACCGGGCGGACTTTTTCAAGCGGCAGGTCATAAAGACGCATCGCCTCGATGATCTCAAGGCCCTTGTTCATGAGCGTCGCGCTGTCGACGCTGATCTTCGCGCCCATGCTCCAGTTGGGGTGCTTGATCGCGTCGGACGCCTTTTTGCCCGCGATCTGGCTTTTCGGCATGCCGAAAAACGGCCCGCCCGAGCAGGTGAGCAAAATGCGCCGGATCTCCGAGCGGTCAGCGATCCCCTGCAGGCACTGGAAGACCGCGGAGTGCTCGGAGTCGACCGGGACGATCTCGGCACGGTGCGCCGCAGCCTCGGCCATCACGATGCGCCCCGCGCAGACGAGCGTCTCTTTATTGGCAAGGGCGATGCGCTTCCCCGCGCGGATGCCCGCGATCGTCGGTCTCAGGCCCGCCGTGCCGACGACCGCCGTCACGAGCGTGTCGGCAGCCGGAAGCGCGGCCGCCTCCAAAAGCGCCTCTGCCCCGCCGAGCACTTTTGTGTTCTGGTCTGCCACGCGGACGCGGAGATCCGCCGCGGCGGTTTCGTCGGTCAGCACCGCGAGTTCGGGGTGAAAGGCGCGGATCTGCTCTTCAAAGCGCGCACCGCCGGTCCGGGCCGTGATCGCCGCGACGCGCAGGTGCATCTCTTCGGCGACCTCGAGCGTCTGCCGCCCGATGGAACCGGTGGAGCCGAGAATGGAAATGGACTGTGTCATAAAAACCTCTAAAAATGACTGAAAGACCGCGCGGCCGGATCGCCGCGCGGAGAAGATCAGGGGAGTATCAGCAGGAACAATTCCGTGAGCGGC
>CAMNAE010000103.1 GCA_946530565.1 uncultured Oscillibacter sp. | reverse complement strand
GCCGAACTCCTCGAGCGCCATCTTCAAAAGATCGCCGAAGCTGTCGGAGCCGACCTTTCCGATGAAGGCGGCACTGTGTCCGAGCTTTCTGAGCATGGCCAGCACATTGGCGGGCGCGCCGCCGGGGTTGCCCTCGAACACGAGGTTTCCCCGGTCGCTCTCGCCGTGCTGCGTCAGGTCCACCAGAAGCTCGCCCAGCGCCACCACATCAAATGTTACGTCCATGTCATTCGTCCTTATGCTTTTTAGTATTTCCCGGGCTCTTTTTTCAGGCGCGATAGCCCTTCGGGTGCGTCCGGTGCCAGTCCCAGGCGGTCTTTACGATCGTCCCGAGCGCCGCGTACTGCGGCTTCCAGCCGAGCACCCGCTGCGCCTTTTCGGAAGACGCGACGAGCCGCGCCGGGTCACCGGCCCTGCGCGGGCAGAGCTCGGCGGGGATCGGGTGCCCGGTCACCTGCCGCGCAACGTCGATGACCTCCTTTACGGAAAAGCCGATGCCGTTGCCGAGGTTGAAGACGTCGCTCTTTCCGCCGCGATCGAGATAGTCGTAAGCGAGGATGTGCGCCGCAGCGAGGTCGCAGACGTGGATGTAGTCCCGGATGCAGGTCCCGTCCGGGGTCGGATAGTCGTCGCCGAAGATCGAGATCTTTGCACGCTGGCCGAGCGGCACCTGCAGAATGAGCGGGATCAGGTGCGTCTCAGGGTCGTGCGCCTCTCCGATCTCGCCCGAGGGATGCGCGCCGCAGGCGTTGAAGTAGCGCAGCGCCACATACCGAAGGTCGTGCGCGCGGCCGGTCCAGCCCATCATCTTCTCCATGGCGAGCTTCGTCTCGCCGTAGCAGTTCGTGGGCTCGGTCCTGTCGGACTCCAGGATCGGCACGCGCTCGGGCTCTCCGTAGGTTGCGGCAGTCGACGAGAAGACGATCTTGTCGACCCCGTGGGCGACCATCGCCTCCAGCAGCGCCGTCGTGCCCCAGACGTTGTTGTCGTAGTATTTTAAGGGGTTCGTCATCGACTCGCCGACCTGCGAGCAGGCGGCAAAGTGGATGACGCCCTCGATGGGCTCCTTTTCAAAAAGCGCGTCCGCCTGTGCGCGGTCGCGGATGTCGAGCTCATAAAAGCGCGCGCGCGGATCGACCGCGGCGCGAAAGCCCGTCAGAAGATTGTCGGCGACGACGACGTCGCGCCCGGCGTCGAGCAGGGCGCGCACCGCGTGGGAGCCGATGTACCCGGCGCCGCCCAGTACCAGAATGGCCATGATCGAAGCTCCTCCTTACGCCTTCGCCTGCGCGAGCTTCACAAGGCGGCTCGTGCCGAGGCGGTCCGCACCGAGCGCGAGAAACGCCTCGGCGTCTTCAAGTGTCGCGATGCCGCCCGCCGCCTTGATGCGCACGTTCGGCCCGATGTTGGCGGCAAAGAGCGCAATATCCTCGCGCGTCGCGCCCCCTGTGCCGAAGCCGGTCGAGGTCTTGATGTAGTCCGCTCCGGCCTCGGTCACGCAGCGGCACAGCGCGATCTTCTCGTCCTCGCTTAAATAGCAGGTCTCGACGATCACCTTTAAAATGTGCCCGCCGCACGTTTTCTTCACCGCGGCGATCTCCCGCGTGACGGATGCAAGGTCGCCCGCCTTGACGTCACCGAGGTTCACGACCATGTCGATCTCGTCGGCGCCGTTTTCGATCGCGTCTTTGGCCATAAAGCACTTGCTCGCGGTCGTATCATAGCCGTTCGGAAAGCCGATGACCGTGCAGATTTTCACCTTTCCCGCGGCATAGTCCGCCGCGCGAAAAACAAACGACGCCGGGATGCACACGCTCGCGCAGTGATAATAGATGCCCTCGTCGCAGATCGTTCGGATCTCGTCCCACACGGCCGTCGGCCGCAGGAGCGTGTGGTCACAGTGGCGCAGGATCTCGGATAAGTCCATATCAATCAGCCTCCGTCAGCTCGTCGAGCCTGTTTACATAATATCTTGCTGTCGTACGCAGCTCCTCCTGCCGGCTATCGCTCGCCGCGTCGTAGACGCCGACGGTCACAAAGCCCGCCGCCTTCGCGGCGGTGATGGCGTGGATGCTGTCGTCATAGTAGCGGACGCGCTCCGGCGGGCAGCCGAGCTCGCGCGTGATGCGCTCATAGAGCGCGATGTCGGATTTGCTGCTCCTGAGATCCGTCGCCGACCAGATGTGCTCGATCCAATCGCGCACGCCGAGCCGCGTGAGAGCCGCCTCCAGCAGCTCCCCCTGCGTGCTCGAGCAGATCGCAAGGTTCGCCCCCTCCTCATGCAGCCGTGTCAGGTACTCCAGCGCCCCGGGCTTGAAGGGGATCCGGTTCAAATACGCCTCGCGCATGAAGACGCGCTTGCGCATGATGATCTCGTCGATCGTAAGCTTTACGCCGGCCTTTTGAAAGACGGCGGCGTCCTCGAGCTCTGGCAGAGGCAGCGTGATGATGATGAGCTCGGTCGCTTTCTCGTCGTCGATGCCGAAGTCCCGGCAGAGCTGCCGGTTCACCGCAGCCCACGAGGACATCGAATCGGCAAGCGTCCCGTCAAAGTCGAAGATCTCCCAGTCGTAAGTTGACATAATATTGCTCAAAGTGCCCCCTTGCGATACTCCTCGGCAATATGGCAGTAGCCGATCGCGCTCTGGCGGTTCCCCTCGATCTGCTCCGGCGTCAGGGTCTTTACGACCTTGGCGGGATTGCCGAGGATCATCGAGCCGTCGGGCGCGTCCATCTTTCCGGTCACGAGCGCGCCGGCGCCGACGATGCAGTTATTGCCGATCTTCGCGCCGTTCAAAACGATCGCGCCCATGCCGATGAGCGTATTGTCGCCGACTGTGCAGCCGTGGACGATCGCGCCGTGGCCGATCGTGCAGCCCTTGCCGACGACCGTCTCCTCGTGGAGCACCGCGCAGTCCTGGATGTTCGTATCGTCGCCGACGCGGATCGCGCCCTCGTCGCCGCGGAGAACGGCGTTGTACCAGATGTTGACGCCGCGGCCGAGCGTGACGTCGCCGCTCACCATCGCGCCCTCGCAGATGAGATACTCGTCGGTGGTCGTGAAGCGCTTGTATGCCATAGATGTAACTCCTTCCGGCCGCAGTGCGGCCATGTATCTTATGATAGGATGACGATATGATCGATCAGATCGATCAAAAAACAAAGTTTCCGTTTTCCATGATCGCGACGCGCTCTCCGCTCTTCGTCAGACCGCTCACGCGGAGATCTCTCGTGCCGATCATAAAGTCCACATGCGTGATCGAGTCGTTGAGTCCGTGCTCTTTCAGCTCCGCTTCCGTCATGTCGCGGCCGCCTTCAATGCAGGGGTAAGCCTGGCCGAAGGCGATGTGGCAGCGTGCGTTTTCATCGAAGAGGGTGTTGTAGTAGAGCAGTCCCTGCCTGGAGATCGGGCTGTCGTAGGGCACGAGCGCGACCTCGCCGAAGTAGTGCGCGCCCTCGTCGACGTCGATCGCGGCACGCAGGCTCTCCTCACCGCGCTTTGCGTGCGCGGCCGTGATGCGGCCCTCGCGGACCTCGAAATAAAAGTCCTCGATGATCGCGCCGTCGTTCACGAGCGGGAGCGCCGCGTGCACGATCCCCTCGGCCCCGGTCTTCAGCGGCGCGGTGAAGATCTCCTCGGTCGGGATGTTCGCGATGAAGCGCTGGCCGCGCGGCGTCGCGTCCTCGCCGGACTCCCAGATACAGCCCTCGGGCAGCGCGACGGTGAGGTCGGTGCCAAGCGCGTTTTCATAGTGCAGGCTCTTAAGGTGCAGGCCGTTCAGGACCTCGGTGCGGCGGCGGAGCGTCTCAAGATGCGCTTCCCAGGCCTTTCCGCTCGAGCCGTCGCCTTTGATGCGCACGGTCTCGAAGATCTTTTCCCAGAGCTTTTCAACGGCGCTTTCGTCCGTTTCGCCCGGGAAGACGCGTTTGGCCCACGAGGGGATCGGGATCGAGGCGATGCACCAGGGGAAGCCGGACGCCATCTGCAGCCGGTCGAACTCGTGAAGTGCGCGTCCGGAGGCACGCTGCGCGCGCACGATGCGCTCCGGCTCGACGCCTTTGAAATTTTCGGGGTCGGAGGCCGAGATCGCGAGGTAGGCCGCGCCAGAGAGCGCCGCGTCGTTGAAGAAGTGCCGCCGCCATAAGGGCACCTCGTCGAAAAGCTCGGCCGGGGCGCTCAAATACTTCATGCGGGCCATCGCGTCGTCGTGCCAGTTCATCACGACCTCGCGGCAGCCGCGCTCATAGGCCGCTGCGGCGCACAGCCGCGCAAAGGGCGCGCAGTCCACCGGCGACGAGATCACGAGCGTCTGCCCGGGTGTGAGGTTCAGCCCGTACCGGATCAGAAGCGCCGCGTATTCCCGCAGTTTTGCTTCATGCAGAGTAAGGTTTGCATCATTCATGGGTATCGTTCGTATCCTTTCTTTCCCGCCGCTCCGAGAGCTCCGCGTTGACCTCGGCGCCCAGGATCAGCATCTGGGAGGTGAAATTGAGCCAGACCATCAGCATGATGATCGTGCCGAGGGAGCCGTAGAAGAGCGAGTAGTGATTGGCGATGCGCAGGGCATAGCTGAAGACGGTCGAGCCGATCACCCAGCTTGCAAGCGCGATGAGCGCGCCGGGCCAGAAGACCCGGAAGTCCCTGATCGATCCGCCGCCGAGCGCATAGAGCATATAGAGCGCGAGGAACGCCAGAACCGCTGCCACCGGGAAGCGCAGCACATTCCAGAGCGTGCCCGCTATGACCGGGAGCCCGAGATTCGCCTCCAACCACAATACCGCGCGGGAGCTGATGCTGATGAGCAGCAGCGTCGCGATGATCGCAGCGATCAGCAAAAGCGTATACACAAGCCCGCCGAGCAGCGCCCGTACGGGGTTTTGCTCCGGTCCGCTGCCGTGGGCCGTGCGCACGGCGTCGAGCAGCGCATTTGCCGCCCGCATCGGGAAAAACACCGAGAACAGAAGTCCGAAGGCCATCAGGCGCAGGCTCGAATAGAGCTCGATGTGCTGGAGATAGCGCCGCGCGAGGCTCACGACGTCGCTTGGCAGAAAGCGGGCGAGGACTTCCAGGATCGCGTCGTTCGGAAGCGCCAGAACACCGAGCAGCGCGCTTAAAAAGATGCATAAGGGGAAGAACGTGAAGAACAGATAAAACGCCAGCGCGGCGCCCTCGGATGCGACCCGGTGGGCCTGATAGCGGCGGATGAGCGCGAGCGGGAGCTTCTCACGCTTCATTCCCAGGTCTCCCACACCTCTGGGCAGTAGCCGACGGTCGCCTCTTTGCCGTTGCGCACGATCGGCGTGCGCAGAAGCTCCGGGTACTCGAGCAGCTTCTGCTCGCGGGCCTCCGGGGTGATATAGGCCATAAAGTGCTTCTCCCAGGCCTTGGATTTTTCGTCGCAGAGCGCCTCAAAGCCAACTTTTTGCTTGACGGCGAGGTACTCTCTGGGAGATAATCCCTTTGAGGGCAGATCGATGTACTGGTAGCGGATGCGCCGCTCCTTGAACCAGCGCTCTGCCTTTTTGGAGTCGAAGGATTTTGAGGAGCCGAAGATCTGGATATTCATGAAAATCACTTCCTCACTTGCGTTCATGAGATAAAGGAGGTTTTAAGCGCATGAGCAGGGAACTTGAAACACTGCGCACCTGGGTGCAGGAGTCGGAGAAGATCGTCTTCTTCGGGGGCGCCGGCGTCTCGACCGAGTCCGGCATCCCGGATTTCCGCTCGCAGGACGGACTGTACCACCAGGAGTGGGCCTATCCGCCAGAGGTTATTTTAAGCCATTCTTTCTTTGAAAGCAACCCCGAAGAATTCTTTCGCTTCTATCGGGCAAAACTTTTGATCAAGGGCGTGAAGCCGAACGCCGCGCACTTGAAGCTTGCCGAGTGGGAAAAGGCCGGAAAGCTCACCGCGGTCATCACCCAGAACATCGACGGGCTCCACCAGGACGCCGGCAGCAAAAACGTTTTGGAGCTCCACGGCTCGACCCGCCGCAACCACTGCGAAAGATGCGGCAAGAGCTACCCCACGAGCTTCATCGCCGAGAGCGAGGGCGTCCCCCGCTGCTCCTGCGGCGGCATCGTAAAGCCGGACGTGGTCCTGTACGAGGAGGGGCTCGACTCGGAGCTTCTCGAGCGCTCGATCATGCACATTTCCGAAGCCGACCTTCTGATCATCGGCGGCACGAGCTTAAATGTCTATCCCGCCGCCGGGCTCATCCGCTACTTCCGCGGCTCCCGCCTCGCGCTTTTGAACCGCGGCGCCGTCGCGATGGATCTTAAAAGCGCGCTCGTGATCCGCGAGCCGATCGGCGCAACGCTCGCGCAGCTGTGAGAAGGCTCGATGGCCAATACGTGCAGCAG
>CAMNAE010000102.1 GCA_946530565.1 uncultured Oscillibacter sp. | reverse complement strand
GCAGCGCCGGAAACTCATCCGCGCTTTGGAGACCGAGCCGCGTTTTGACCGAGAGCGGCAGCGCGATGCCGCGAAAGGCCTCGTCGAAGAAGCGGTCCAGCGCCTCGGGATCCCGCAGAAAGCCGCTCCCCTTGCCCTTGGCGACGACCGTGCCGCTCGGGCAGCCGAGGTTCAGATCGATCTCGCGGTAGCCGAGATCGCGCAGCGTCTGCGACGCCCAGATGAGGTCGGCGGCGCTGTGCGTCATGATCTGGGGCACGCAGTTCAGGCCCGCGTTTGCCTCCGGGTCGATCTGGCGGAAGTCCCGCGGCGTGATCAGGTGCTGGCCCGTCGGTGAGATGAAGGGGATCGTAAAGCGTTCGGGTGCGCCGAAATGTTCGGAATAGACGCGGCGGAAGACGACCGTCGTGATCCCGTCGAGCGGCGCGAAATAAAGATGCGGCATCAGCGCAGCACCTCCAGCAGCAGGTCCCAGAGCCGCTGCACCGAGGCGATGTCCAGTGTCTCCCGCGGGGTGTGGATCTCGCGAAGCTCCGGCCCGAGCGAGACGCAGTCGAGCCCGGGCAGCTTTGCCGCGAGCACGCCGCACTCAAGGCCGCCGTGGGTCGTTTCGATCCTGGGCGGATGGCCGAAAAGCCGTGTGAAGCAGTCGGAAAGGCGATCCCGGAGCGGGGAGGACGGGCGGTACTCCCAGGCGGGATAGATGTTTTCCGCCCTGAACGCGGCGCCGTGTATCTCCGCGATCGAGCGCAGCTGATCCAGAAGCCGCGCTTTCTCGGCGTCCACACTGCTGCGCACGCACAGATGCGCGTGTGCGCCCTGCTCGCCGAGCGTGAAGATCCCGAGATTCAGCGAGGTCTCAACGCTCCCGGGCACAGAGGCGCTCATCGTGATCACCCCGTCGGGCAGGGCGTTTACAAGGTCCAGAAGCTTTCCGGTCTCGCCGGAGGAAAGCGCCCCGCCGGTGCTCTCGGCGGCGCTCAAAAGCAGCGAAAGAGCGGGCTCTTTTGCCCGATACGGCGCGAGCACGGCCTCCGCGCGCATGCGCAGGCAGTCCGAAAGCGCTTTGGGATCCTCGCACGCAAGCACGGCCTCGGCGGCGACCGGGATCGCGTTGCCCTTGCCGCCGCCCTTCATGGAGACCAGAGAGAAGGGCACGAGGGGCAGCGCCTCAGCGAGCACGCGGGAGAGCAGATGGACCGCGTTTGCGCGGCCGTGGTGGATCTCGATGCCTGAGTGGCCGCCGATGCCGCCCTCGATCGCCGCGAGCAGAGCGCGCCCGCCGCGGCCTGAGCGCCTGAGCGGCAGATCGACCAGTGCGTCCGCGCCGCCGGCGCAGCCGACGGTGAAGACGCCCTCCTCCTCGGAGTCCAGATTGAGCATCTGCCGCGCGCGGATGGGCGCGGCGTCGAGCGCGGCGGCGCCGATCATGCCGACCTCCTCGTCGACGGTCAGGAGGATCTCGAGCGGCGGGTGCGAGATTCCGGGCTCCTGCACGAGCGCGAGGGCGAGCGCGGCCGCGATCAGGTCGTCGCCGCCGAGCGTCGTGCCGACCGCCTTGAGCTTCCCGCCCTCAACGGCAAGGTCGAGCCCCTCGCGCGCCATGTCCTTTTGACAGCCCGGCAGTTTTTCACAGACCATGTCGATATGGCCCTGCAGCAGCACGGGCGCCGAACCCTCGCGCCCGGCACTCGCCGGGGCGCTGAGGATCAGGTTGTTCACGGCGTCCTGCACGACGCCGCAGCCGCACGCGCGCGCCATGTCCGCGATCGCGTCGCTGATCGCCTTCGTGTTCCCGGAGCCGTGGGGGATCGAGGAGAGCAGGGCAAAGTTCTCAAATACCCTCTGCGGCGAAAGACCGGCAACGACCTGCAGATTTTCCTGTGCGGTCATTTCGCATCACCCCGCTTTTTCAGGGGGCGGCGCGAGCCGTCCGGGTTCTGGATGACGGTGTGGTCGAGCTGGGAACGAAGGTTCCCGAGCACGGAGTCGACATAGGCCTGCCGCAGCGCGGCGCGCTCCTCGACCTCCGCGGGCGTGAGCCCCTCGGGACTCTTCGCCTTTCGGGCCAGTTCATTGATGCGGTCGATCTGTTCCTGTTTCATGGTGAAAAATCCTTTACAAAGCGTAATGATTATATTGACTTATACATATCGTTTTATGGTGACGACCTGGCGGCCCTTGCGGCTGAGCGGGCCGAGCTCTGCGAGCTCGAGGCGCCCGAAGCCGCGGGCTGTGATGCGGTCGCCGGCGGCGACAGCGTGATCTGGGTGCGCGCACTCCTGATAGTTGAGCTGCACACGCCCCTGCGCGATGAGCTCTGCCGCCTTCGTGCGCGAGAGGCGAAGGCCGAGCGACAATACCGCGTCGAGCCGGAGCGAGGCGACGGTGCCGCGGATCTCCTGCACCTCGGGCGTCGGGATGTGGAGGCGCTCGGCGCCGATGGCCGAGACACGCAGCGGGCAGCGGCCGGCGCTCTCCCAGCTTGTCAGAATGAAATCGGCCACGGAGGCAAGGCAGACAAGGTCGGCGCCCGCGGGGGAGACGAGGATATCGCCAATCGTGCGCCGCTCAAGGCCGAGCCCGAGCAGACTGCCGAGGAGGTCCCGGTGGGTCGGGGCGTCCTCTTCGCGGTAGGCGGCACGGAGAAAGGCCAGCGGTGCGTCATCTTTGGCCTGAGCATTTTCGAGATAGTCCGGAACGAAGAGCAATATGCAGCGCTCGGCGCCCTCATAGCCGCCCCAGGGGAAAAAGAAGTCCTCGCGAAAACCCGCCGCGCGCAAAAGCGCGGTGCCGGTCTTCAGGAGCGCGGGGCTTAAAAAGTCGCTCGCGGCGAGCACGTTTCGTTTTTCCGCCGCCGCGGCGGTATCGAGCAGGTGGGCAAGCGCGATGCGCTCCTCACCCTGAGCGCGCACCTGGTCCAGGAGAAGTGATTTGTTGTTCATATGTGTTTTTAAGTCCCTTTGCGGTTTTCAAAACAAAAAGCGTCTTTCCGGCGCGGACCGGAAAGACGCCGGGCATGTTAAGAGGAGACGCGCACGACGCAGGAGAGCGTGCGCCCTGCGACCGTGGCCGTGACCGTGGTGACACCGCGGCCGACCGCGCGGACCACGCCGCTTTCGCTGACGGAGGCGATGTCGGGGTTCGCGCTTGCGAACGAGGGAGTCTCGTCGGTGCCGGATACGCGAAGCTGCACGCCGCTCTCGCCCAGGTGGATCGTAAAATCGCTGTGGTTCAGGCTGACGGCACTGCTGCCGGAGCCGGAGCTGCCGGAGCCGGAGGCCGCCGCGCCGCGCACGCGCACGATGCAGATCGCGCTGGCCGTGCCGTCGGTGACCGCGACGTGCGTCGTGCCGCCGCCGACGGCGGTGAGCATGCCGTTTTCGTTCACGGTGACGATGCTCTCATCCTCGCTGATCCAGGTATAGCTGCCGCTGCCGCCGGAGGCACGCAGCGTGAGCTGCTCGCCCGCGGAGAAGAGCGTCTCGTCCTCGGAGTTCAGCGTCAGTCCGTGGGGCAGTGCCGCGGCAGACGCGTAGGTCATGCCGGCGGGCTCGGGTTCAGGTTCCGGTTCCGGCTCTGCCTGGGCCGCGGCTGCGGCTCCGGCCTCCGCCTTCGCTTTTGCCTCAGCCTCTGCCTTCGCCTTTGCCTCGGCTTCCGCACGCGCCTTTGCCTCGGCCTCGGCCTTCGCCTGCTCGGCGGCGAGCCGGGCCTCTTCCTCGGCGCGGGCGTCGGCTTCGGCCAGGATCTGCGCCGACTCCTCGGCCCGGTGCTCTTCATAGCGCTCGACAAGCGAGGCGTAGAGCGCGGGGCCGCGGTGGACACCGAACCAGATGCCGCCGCCGATGAGCGCGATGAGCAGGAGCAGCGGCAGTGTGCGGCTCACCTGCCGCCGGCGCTTCATCTCGCGCCGGATCGGCTTCCCGCGTGCGATCGCGCGTTCTTCTTCGCAGAAGGGGCAGTGACGATAGGTGTCGGAATAGCGTTCGGAACACTTGGGACATACTTTTAAAGCCATGGGGCGACACCTCGGATTCTTTGTGGTTTCTTTTTAATATCTGTATTCTCTATATCTGTATTCTCTATCATACCGCCGGAGCGCCCGTTGGTCAAGCGCACATTTATGAATTTTTGCCCTCGGGTAAGCGGCAAAAGCGGCCTTTGCGTGAGATGCCGCGTACGAAAACGGCGCAGACCACGGCACTCAGCTTTGCCGAACATAACGCAAGATGCCTGTTGAGGATCTGATCTGTAGAATCAATAGATTAAAAAAAGTCAAGTCAAAACGTAACGATTAGCCTTGACGAAGTATATTTTTTGCATTAGGATAGAGGGACATTGATCAGTCTCAGCGGACACTTCCGCAGGAAAGGAACCTACCCCATGTCAAGAGTACCGGTCGCCGAGAAATACGGCCTCACCTACCATATGCCCCCCGAAGTCACCTATGACTGGGTCAAAAAAGACCATATCACCAAGGCACCCATCTGGTGCTCCGTCGACCTGCGCGACGGCAACCAGGCACTCATCAACCCGATGAGCCTTGAGGACAAGCTGGCCTTTTTCGAGATCCTGGTGAAGATCGGGTTCAAAGAGATCGAGGTCGGCTTCCCGGCGGCCAGCGACACGGAGTATCGCTTTATCCGTACCCTGATCGAAAAAAACATGATCCCCGACGATGTAACGGTCCAGGTCCTCACCCAGGCGCGTGAGCACATCATCCGCAAGACGTTTGAAGCCGTCAAGGGTGCACCGCGCGCGATCGTTCATCTGTATAATTCCACATCGGTCGAACAGCGCGAGCAGGTCTTCGGCAAGGACAAGGAGTCGATCAAAAAGATCGCCGTCGACGGCGCGAAGCTTTTGAAGTCCCTCGCCGACGAGACCGACGGCAACTTCCTCTTCGAATACAGCCCCGAGAGCTTCTCGCAGACCGAGGTCGACTATGCGCTCGACATCTGCAACAGCGTGCTCGACGTCTGGCAGCCCACGGCGGAAAAGCCCTGCATCATCAACCTGCCCTCGACCGTGCAGGTCGCGATGCCGCATGTGTTCGCCTGCCAGATCGAATACATGAGCAAGCATCTCAAATACCGCGAGCATGTGGCGCTGAGCGTCCACCCGCACAACGACCGCGGCTGCGGCGTCAGCGATGCCGAGTTCGGCGTGCTGGCCGGCGCCGACCGCGTCGAGGGTACGCTCTTCGGAAACGGCGAGCGCACGGGCAATGTCGACCTTGTGACCGTCGCGATGAACCTCACCTGCCACGGCGTCGAGTCCGGGCTCGATTTTTCGAACCTGCAGGAGATCCGTGCCCGCTATGAAGCCTTCACCGGCATGCGCGTCCACGAGCGCACGCCCTACTCCGGCGATCTCGTGTTCACGGCCTTCTCCGGCTCCCACCAGGACGCGATCAGCAAGGGCATGGCCTGGCGCGAGGCCGGCAAGACCGGCGCACGCTGGGATGTGCCCTACATCCCCTTCGACCCGAGCGACATCGGCCGCGAATACGAGTCCGACGCGATCCGCATCAACAGCGAGTCCGGCAAGGGCGGCGTCGCCTTCGTGCTCAAGCAGCAGTTCGGCTTCTCGCTGCCCATGGCCATGCGCGAGGAGGTCGGCTACCTCATCAAGGGCGTCTCGGACCGGCGGCATCAGGAGCTCCCTGCCAAGGAGATCTATTCGATCTTCAAGGAGCGCTATATCAGGCCCCGCCAGGTCTTCGACATCGAGGCCTGCCACTTCCGCCAGGACCCCGACGGCGGCATCACGGCTGCCTGCACGATCACGCAGGGCAGCGAAAAGCGCACGCTGCAGGCCAAGGGCAACGGCCGCCTCGATGCGGTCTCCAGCGCGATCAAGCTGTATTTCGGCATCAACTATGAGTTCGTGACCTACGAGGAGCACGCCCTTTCCAAGCACGCCTCCGCGCGCGCCGCGGCCTATGTCGCGATCCGCCACGACGAGACGATCTACTGGGGCGTCGGCGTCGACGAGGACATCATCAAGGCCTCGATCGCAGCGCTCGTCTCGGCCGTCAACAAGTACGCCGTCGAGCAGCACATCCTGACCGGCCGCGAGGACCGCATCGTCGACATCCTGAGCTATATCCAGATGAACTACGCCGACGTGACGCTGGACGCCCTCTCCGAGCGCTTCCACCTCACAAAGCCGTACCTGAGCAAGTACATCCGCGAAAAGTCCGGCCTCACCTTCCAGGACGCGGTAAAGGAAGAGCGGCTCAAACGCGCGAGGACGCTGCTCACCGACACGAACAAGACGATCGAGGCGATCGCCGCCGTCGTCGGCTACGAGAACGTCGAGAACTTCAACCGCCTCTTCAAAAAGTCCTACAACGAGACGCCCGCACAGTACCGCCGTCAGC
>CAMNAE010000101.1 GCA_946530565.1 uncultured Oscillibacter sp. | reverse complement strand
GCTGACCTCTTGACTGCCAGTCAAGCGCTCTCCCAGCTGAGCTATACCCCCATATGTGTGCTGCTGCGTTCAAATAGCTTGTATAATATATCAGGTGCGGCGATGCTTGTCAAGACCTTTTCTGCCGGAACCGCAAAAATATTTTTGCTCTTGGCGTAAGCGGGCAGCGGTGCTTTGCACATCCCGTGATAACGCACAAAACAGCCTTGAAAATTTTGGCAGTGCTGTGAATTGACAAATCCATGACGAGAGAATAGTATGATGATACTAACATCCTACGTTGGATGAAATGACTTGAACGAAACGAAGGGAGTACTCATGAACAGAGAAGAGCTCATCGAAAAAGCCTATGAGGTTCGCAAGAACGTCCTGCGCATGGCACATCTTGATAAGCGCGGCTTCATTGCACAGTCTCTGGGCGCCGCCGATTTCCTGACGGTCCTGTATTTCCACGCGATGAACTACCACGCAGACGATCCGAAGTGGGAGGGCCGCGACCGCTTCCTGCTCTCGGCCGGCCACAATGCGATCGCCGTTTACGCGGCTATGGCCGAGGCCGGCTTCTTCCCGAAGGACTGGCTCGATACCTACGGCAAGGACGATTCCCGCCTGCCGATGTCGAGCATGCCCGCCTTCACTCCCGGCATCGAGATCTCCGGCGGCTCGATCGGCCTGGGCCTGCCGACGGCCGTGGGCATGGCGATGGGCCTCAAGCGCAAGGGCTCCGACGCGAAGGTCTATATCATGATGGGCGACGGCGAGCTTGCCGAGGGCCCGACCTGGGAGGCCGCGATGTCCGCGGGCTACCACAAGCTCGACAACATCATCGCCTTTGTCGACGCCAACGGAATCCAGGCCGACGGCAAGACGAAGGACGTCATGGACACCGAGCCCCTGCACGACAAGTTCAGCGCCTTCAACTTCGACGTCCAGCGCGTGAACGGCAACAGCATCTCCGAGCTCGTGGCCGCTGTCGACCGCGCGAAGAGCTCCACCGAGGCCAAGCCCCACATGATCATCTGCGACACCGTTCCGGGCACGGGCCTTTCGTTCCTGATCGGCAACTCGAAGAGTCACTTCATCGCGCTCGACGACGCGGACTGGGAACGCGCATTCAATGAACTGGAAAGGGGCAAAGACTAATGAGCAGCGGTGTGAAGAGTGTTATCAGCGACTCCAATGTCGTGACCGGGTATCCCACCATGGGCGAGCCCTTCGGCAAGGCCCTGATCGAGCTTGCCAAAGACAATGACAAGATCGTTGGCCTGAGCGCCGACCTTGCCAAGTATACCGACATCCATGTGTTCCGCGACGCCTATCCCGACCGCTTCTACAACGTCGGCATGAGCGAACAGCTTTTGATGTGCGCGGCCGCCGGCCTTGCCAAAGAGGGCTTCATCCCCTTTGCCACGACCTACGCGACCTTCATCGCGCGGCGCTGCTATGATTTCATCTCCCAGGCGATCTGCGAGCACCACAACAATGTAAAGATCATCGGCGGCCTGCCGGGCCTCCAGTCCGGCTACGGCCCCAGCCACCAGGCGACCGACGACCTCGCGATCCTCTCCGCGATGCCGAACCTCACGATCATCGACCCATGCGACGCGGTCGAGATGCAGCAGGCCACGAAGGCCGCTGCCGCGTTCGAAGGCCCTGTGTACCTGCGCCTGCTGCGCGGCAACCGCGTGCCCATCGTGCTCGATCAGTATGACTACACGTTCGAGATCGGCAAGGCGAAGCTCCTGCGCGACGGCGCCGACGTGCTCGTGATTTCCTGCGGAGAGATGACGATGCGCGCGCTCGACGCGGCGAAGGCGCTTGAGGCCGAGGGCATCCATGCCGCCGTGCTCCACAACCCGACGATCAAGCCGCTCGACACCGAGACGATCCTCTCTGAGATCGCAAGGGTCCCCGGCCGACTCGTCGTTACCGCCGAGAACCACTCCGTCGCCGGCGGCCTGGGGAGCCTCGTCGCCAACGCGATGATCGACAACGGCGTCTTCGCGAAGCTGAAAAAGATCGCCCTGCCCGACCAGTACCTTACCCACGGCACGCTCGAGATCCTGCAGGACCGCTACGGCGTCTCCACGGACGCAGTGATCCGCCAGATCCGCGCGTTTCTTGCCTAAAGCTTTCGGCGCCCTCTGCGCAGGCTCTGCCTCGCGGGGGCGCCTTTTCACAGGGCAAAATGCTTGCAATCGCCCACGGCTTGTGGTAGGATTTTTTAAAATACCAGGAGATTCCGGAGGTCCAACGAATGATTGGGAGCGATGAGCAATATCTTGCGCCGATCCGGGCAAGATCCATGGTCGAGAACGTAGTCTCGCGCATCACCGGCGCGATCATGAGCGGGGAGCTGAAGCCGGGGGAGAAGATACCGACCGAGGCGGAGATGGTGCGCGCCTTCGGCGTGGGCCGCAACACCGTGCGTGAGGCTGTCAAGATGCTCGAGAGCTACGGCATTCTCGAGATCCGCCGTGCCGACGGCACCTACGTCTGCGACCGCTTCTCGCCGAGGCTGCTCGATCCCGTGCTCTACGGCATCATCCTGCAGAAGGAGAGTGCGCATCATGATCTCGTCGGCCTGCGTGAGATGCTCGACGGGGCGATTTTGCAGCAGCTCTACTATAAAGGCGTCGCGCCGGAGACCTGGGAAACGCTCGGCGCCCTGCAGGACGACCTTGAGGACTATCTCTCCGGCGGCGGGCGGGACATCGCAATCATCGCACGGAAGGACGCGGCTTTCCATCAGTCCCTCGCCGCGGCAACGAACAACATCGCGGTCATGACCGTTTACGACAGCATTTTAAAGATCACCGAGGACTTCCTCTTCAAGACGATCGAGACGATCCTCCAGTACGACGCGGTCTCGTATTTTTCCGAGAGCCACCGCGGGATCATGAAGGCGCTCGCGGGGGATTCCCCGGACGCGCTCTTCCGCTGCGTGGAGTGGAGCTACCGCTACTGGCAGACCTCATTTGAAGAGGAGCAAAGCGATCAGAGATGATCCGCATGAAAACCCCGCCGGCAAGGCCGGCGGGGTTTTGTTCGTATTACCAGAGATATTACCAGATCAGTGTCGCGAAGTAGTCGTCCAGTGTCTCGGCGCGGCGGATCATCTCGACCGAGCCGTCCTCTTTTAATAAGAGCTCTGCCGAGCGGAGCTTGCCGTTGTAGTTGTAGCCCATCGAGAAGCCGTGGGCGCCGGTGTCGTGGATCACGATCAGATCGCCGATCTGCGTCTCGGGCAGGAAGCGGTCGATCGCGAACTTGTCGTTGTTCTCGCAGAGGTTCCCGACGACGTCGTACTTGCGGTTGTGCTTTTCGTTCTCGCGGCCGAGCACCGTGATGTGGTGGTACGCGCCGTACATCGCCGGGCGCATCAGGTTGCAGGCACAGGCGTCGACGCCGAGATACTCTTTGTAGATGTGCTTCTGGTGCGTCACGCGGGTGACGATGTGGCCGTAGGGCGCGAGCATGTAGCGGCCGAGCTCGGTGAAGAGCGCGACGTCGCCCATGCCGGCGGGGGTGAGGATCTCCTCATAGGCGCGTCTGACGCCCTCGCCGATCGCCATGATGTCAGCTTCGGGCTGGTTGGGGAGATAGGGCACGCCGATGCCGCCCGAGAGGTTGAGAAAGCGGATGTGGATGCCGAGCGTCTCGTGCACCTCGCGCGCGAGCGTAAAGAGGATGCGCGCAAGGGTGGGGTAGTAGTCGTTCGAGAGCGTGTTGGAGGCTAAAAACGCGTGGATGCCGAAGTGCTTCACGCCGAGATCTTTCAGGCGGCGGAAGGCCTCGAAGAGCTGCTCGCGCGTCATGCCGTACTTCGCCTCGCCGGGGTTGTCCATGACCTGGAAGCCCTCGGCGCTCGAGCCGAGCGAGAAGAGCCCGCCGGGGTTAAAGCGGCAGCAGACGGTCTCGGGGAGGACCCCGCCGAGCGCGGCGGCGAATTGCTCGACGAGCGTCAGATCGTCCAAATTGATGTAGGAGCCGAGCGCGGCGGCCTTCTGGAACTCGTCGTCCGGCGTGTTGTTCGAGGAGAACATGATGTCCGAACCCACGATGCCGCAGCGCTCACTCATGATGAGCTCCGCCATCGACGAGCAGTCGCAGCCGCAGCCCTCCTCGTGCAATATCTTCAGGATCGCGGGCGTCGGGGTCGCCTTGACCGCAAAGTACTCGCGGTAGCCGGGGTTCCAGGAAAACGCGGCCTTCAGGCGGCGGGCGTTTTCGCGGATGCCGCGCTCATCGTAGATGTGAAAGGGCGTCGGAAAACGCGCGGCAATCTCCTCGGCCTGGTCTTTTGTGAGGAACGGGGTCTTTTTCGGCAGCATGGCACGTAAGCTCCTCTCAAATAAATCGCATTCGATTCATCATACGTAACAGCGGCGCGCTT
This sequence comes from uncultured Oscillibacter sp., assembly GCA_946530565.1. Taxonomy (GTDB): domain Bacteria; phylum Bacillota; class Clostridia; order Oscillospirales; family Oscillospiraceae; genus Oscillibacter. Next base: position 2,081 of record CAMNAE010000101.1, on the reverse strand, counting down.
GTCAAGGGTGAGAAAAGAGAAGTTTTGAGGTGTTTATCTCAAGGAATTGGAATGTTTATGTGCATGTGCTTCCAAAATGGCGATAAACGCTTTTGTATTGACATTGCATTTCAGACGCGGTATGATAAGCGGCAGAGGTGATGGAGATGGCAAGCATCAACATGAGTATCCGAACGGATCCCCAACTGAAGGCGCAGGCCGAGGAGATCCTCTCACAGCTCGGCATGAATATGAACGGAACCATCAATATGTTCCTGCAGCAGATCGTCCGCGACCGGGCGGTGCCGCTCACACTATCGCTCTCGACGCCGCAGACGCTGTATCTGGATCTGCTTGAGGCCAAGCGCGAACGGGAGGCCGGATACCGTGGCCGCAGCGGGCGTGAGGTGCTTGCCGAGATGGACCGCCTCATCGACACGATCGAGAGCGAAGCGCATGAAGAGGCGGTATGAGGTCATCGTCTCCCAGCGGGCAGAGCGCATGCTGATGAGTCATATCGGCTTTTTGGCCAACGTCAGCGTGCGTGCGGCAAAGCGTCTGCGCACAGAATATGCCGCTGTGCTCCGGGAGCTGGAAGATAACCCGTATCAATTTCCGATCAGGGAGGACCAGGGGCTGCCTGGTGAGTACCGCAAGGCTCTTTTTTATAAGCGCTATGAGGCGATCTTCTCCGTCGAAGACGATACGGTCTTTTTAGATGCGATCCTCGATTGCCGTATGGACAATTCCGGAGACCGCGCGCTCACTTCGCAACGATAACGCGCGCGGAAGCATGATTTGCTTTATTTAAGAAGGAGATACTGTCGATGGAACTGGTGGACCTGTATGATGAAAATCGCATCCCGCTCGGGCGGACGGCGGAGCGGCACGATCAGCTCCCCGCGGGTGCGTATCGCACGGTGGTGCATGTGTGCATCTTCAACCGCAGGGGCGAGCTTTTGTGCCAGCAGCGCTCGAAGGACAAGCTCGTCTGGCCGAACCGCTGGGACGTATCTGCCGCCGGCGGGGTCGACACGGGCGAGACGAGCCGCGACGCCGCCGAGCGCGAAACGCGCGAGGAGCTCGGCTACGCGCTTATCCTCGGCGATCAGAGGGCGCACTTTACGATCAACTTCCCGCTCGGCTTCGACGATTTCTTCATCGCCGAGCGCGAGATCGACCTAAAGACCCTGACGCTTCAAAAAGAAGAGGTCCAGGCCGTCGCCTGGATGAGCCGGGAGGAGGTCCTCGCGCGTCTGGACTCCGGCAGCTTCGCGACCTACCCGAAGGCGTTTCTGGAATACTTATTCGAGACCCGCAGCCGCTTTGGGTTCTGAGGAAAACAAAACGGCGAAGGCCCGTCTTTGGACCCGGAGATCCCATCAATAAAATAGCCTGACGAATAGCGCCTCACCTGTGTCACTGAATGTGCCGCAGGTGAGGCACTTTATACCCAAAAAGACACAATACGGACACACAAAGACCTGAGGCGACACACAAAACTGGGTCAGACTGTGACAAAATTAACAAATTCAAAGCAGGATTTTTTACGAATTTGTGAACAAGCTTTGGCAGGCTTCTTGCATATGGGTCATTGGAAGGCTTTTGACCCAATCCATTTTCAAGAAGGGAGTTCTACCATTATGAAACCTTTGGAAGGAATCCGCATTCTGGATTTCACTCAGTTCATGGCGGGCCCGATGGCCACGATGCTCTTGAGCGACATGGGCGCTGAGGTCATCAAGTTTGAAAACGCCTCCACCGGCGGCGACAATACCCGCTATGGAAAGTTCATCAAGGACGGCGCTTCCAGCCACTACGCCACCCGCAACCGCGGCAAGAAGAGCGTCGCGATCAACATGAAGGACCCGAAAGAGGTCGAGATGTTCCTGCGCCTGGTCAAAAACGCCGACGCGGTCATCGAAAACTACAAGCCCGGCACGATGGAGAAGTTTGGTATCACCTGGGAGAAGCTCCAGGCGATCAACCCGAAGATCACCTATGTGCGCATCTCCGGCTACGGCCAGACCGGCCCCTATGCCGATCACGCCGCGTTCGACGCCACCGTACAGGCTGAGGCGGGCATCATGAGCATCACCGGC
>CAMNAE010000100.1 GCA_946530565.1 uncultured Oscillibacter sp. | reverse complement strand
GAATCAGCCCACGCGCGGCCTCGACGTCGGCGCGGCGGAGTATGTGCGCTCCCGGATCCTCGACGCGCGCAACGCCGGCGCGGCAGTGCTGCTCGTATCGGCGGATCTTGAAGAGATACTGCAGCTCTCCGACCGCATCGCGGTCATCTACGACGGGCAGCTCATGGGGATCTTGCCGCGCGGCAGCGACCCGATGACGATCGGCGCGCTCATGATGGGACGCCGGCTCGATGAGATGGAGGTGAAGGCATGAACCGTCGGACAGGTGCTGCTCTGCAGCAGGTATTGGGCACGGTCGGCATGGTCCTGATCGCGCTGATCCTTGGCGGCGTGCTCGTGCTGCTCTCGGAAAACAGCCCGGGCGAGGCCTATGCCGCGATCCTCCGCGGCGCTTTCGGCTCCCCGCAGAAGATCACCGAGCTCTTTGTCAAACTCATTCCGATCCTGCTTTTGGCCTTCGGCGTCTCGATCGCGTATAAGGCCCAGCTCTGGAACATCGGCGCGGGCGGGCAGTTCATCATGGGCTCGATCGTCACGGCTGCCGTCGCGATTTATGTGCCCCTGCCGATCCCGCTGCGCATTGTGCTTTCGTTCGTCTGCGCGGTCGCGGCCGGCTCTCTCTGGGCGGGACTTGCGGGTGTTCTCAAAAACCGCTTCAACGCCAACGAGGTCATCACGACCCTGATGCTGACCTATATCGCCGACTACTTCCTCATGTACCTCGTCAACGGGCCCATGCAGGATCCGGAGTCCGACCTCTCGCAGTCGGCACTGATCCCCGATGAGATGCGTCTTGTGCGTCTGATCGGCAACTACCGCCTCCACAGCGGCATTTTTATCCTGATCATCGTGATCATCCTGATGATCTTCTTCTGGCGCACGACGGTCGGCTACCGGATCGACCTGATCGGCCAGGGTGAGAAGGTCGCCACCTACGCGGGCGTGAATGTCAAGCGCACCGTGCTGCAGACGCTCATGATCTCCGGCGCCTTTGCCGGGCTTGCCGGCTGGATCGAGACCTGCGGCATCCAGTACCGCATTCTCACCGGCATCGCCGCCGACTACGGCAACATCGCGACGATCATCGCGCTTCTGGGCTCGCTCAACGTCTACGGCATCATCGCCGCTGCCTGCTTTTTCTCGATCCTTTTATGCGGCGGCGCGAGCATGCAGCGCATGACCGAGGTGCCCTATTCCGTCGTGAACGTGATCCAGGGCCTCATCATCATTCTTGTGATCGCGCGCACGGCGTTCAGCGAAAAGCTCGGCACGATCTTCAAATCGAAAGCGCCTGTGAATGCGGCGGGGAAGGAGGGGAAGTGAGATGCTCAGCAATATCTTTACGCTCAGCTTTCTGGTAAGCCTCCTGGCCGGCACGATCCGGCTCGCGACCCCGATCCTTCTGCCGGCGCTCGGCCAGCTCTATACGCAGCGCGCCGGCATTTTGAACCTCGGCGTCGAGGGCACGATGCTCATGGGCGCGATCTCCGCCTTCTCGATCGCCTGCGCGAGCGGGAGCCTCTGGCTCGGTCTCCTCGGCGGGATCCTGGGCGGCATGCTCTTCAGCTGCATCATGGCCTGGCTCAGTGTTACGATGCGGGCCAACCAGGTGATCGCCGGCATCGGCATGAACATTCTGGCAAGCGGCCTTGCCGCCTACATCTACCGCCTGATCTTCGGCATCCGGGCGCTCCCGGCCAAGATCACCTCGTTCCAGGCACTGCAGTTCCCGGTCCTCACCGATCTGCCGATCGTCGGCACGATCTTCTTTTCGCACAACGTGCTCGTATACGTCACCTTTGCGCTCGTGCCGATCACCTGGTTCATCCTCGAAAAGACCACCTTCGGCCTGAAGATCAAGGCGGTGGGCGAGCACCCGCGCGCCGCTGACTCCAAGGGCATCAGCGTCGGGGGCATCCGCTACGCGGCGGTGATCATCGGCGGCGCCTATGCCGGCGCCGGCGGAGCCTTCATGACGATCGCCTACCTCAACACCTTCACCGAAAACGTGATTTCCGGCTTCGGCTACATCGCGGTCTCGGTCGTCGTGTTCTCGCGCTTCCAGCCCCTGCGCGCCATGTTCGGCGCGCTGCTCTTCGGCTGCGCGTCGGCCCTGCAGCTGCGGCTGCAGGCGCAGGGCGTCGCGATCCCCAGTCAGCTTCTTTTGATGCTGCCCTACATCATGACGATCCTCGCGCTGATCGCAGCCTCCAAGAAGGCGGAGTTCCCGAGTGCCTACGCCCAGCCCTACTCCCGCATGGAACGCTGATGAGACGTTATGATCTGATGCTTTCGGTGCTGCTGCCGCTGCTGATCCTGAGCGGCTGCGGCGGCGCGCCGAAGACCGAGGCGCACGCGCTCGAGCGCCTTGAGGCCTATGCCGATGCGATCGACCGCTCGTACAAGGAGCCGGAGAAGATCTACGCGCTGCTCGCGCAGGAGGTCCGCGACGCGATCAGCGAGGAGGATTTCTGCACGGCCTTCGAAAAGGAGCGCTCGTACCCCTACATCACGCCGCTCTACATCATGGACCCGGTCGTGACGCTCTCGGACGACGGCATGAGCGGTACGGCCGTCTATGACCAGGCGGCGCGCATCATCGGCATGCACTATACGGTCGGCCTCGTCTATGAAAACGGCGACTACTACATCCTCGACTGGGAGGAGTTCTTAGACGGCTCCTACCTCGAAAAATTCGAAAACGTACCCTATTCCCTCGACTGGTATTACGATACCGACGCACTCGACAAAGGAGACTGAGATGGAGAGCTTCCGCATCATCGGCACATCGCCCCCGCGCTTCGATACCCCCGACAAGGCGCGGGGCAGGGCGAAGTACGCCGGGGATTACACGGCGCCGGGGCTTCTGCACGTGGCGCTCGTGCACGCGCCGATCCCGCATGGAATTCTTAAGACTGTAAAGGTTCCGCCCTTGCCGGATGACTGCTATGCCTTCACGGCAAAAGACTTCGCGGTGAACCTTTTGCCGAGCGTGATGAACGATCAGCCGGCGCTCGCGGAAGAGCACATCCGCTTCCTCGGCGAGCCCGTCGCGATCATTGCCGCGCCGAGCGCCGAGCTTGCCCGCGGGATCGCCTCCTCGGTTCAGGTGGACTGTACGCCGCTTCCGGTCGTCGACGACATGCGCGCAGCGCTTCTTGCCGATGCTCCGAAGCTTTTTGATGCCGGAAACCTTTGCTCCGAGCTCCACAGTGAAAAGGGCGACGTCGCCGCCGGCTTTGCCGCAAGCGGCCTCGTTTTGGAGGACAGCTTCGAGCTGCCTGTGCAGAACCCGGCCTTTCTGGAGCCGGAGGCCTGCTTCACACGGATCGACGACAAGGGCCGCCTCGCGATCATCTCTTCGACGCAGAACGCCTTTGCCGACCGCTCCGCCTGCGCGCAGGTGCTCGGGATCCCTGAAGATCAGATCACCTCGAAGGCGGCGACGGTCGGCGGCGGCTTCGGCGGCAAGGACGGCAACACCTCGCAGGTTTTTCCGGCGCTCGTCACCTGGAAGACCGGTCGGCCGGCCAAATACGTCTTCACGCGCGAGGAGAACATGATGTGCGGCATGAAGCGCCACAGCGCGCACATCGAGGTCAAAGTCGGTTTTGACCTCGGCGGAAAGCTTTTGGCCTATGAGGGGCGCATGTGGATGGACACCGGCGCCTATGCGGTGCTGGGCCCGGCGGTTTTGGGCCTCGGCACCGAGCACATGACGGGGCCGTATCTCGTGCCGCATGTGAAGCTCGACACGTTTTTGAGCTACACGAACCACACGCCCGCCTCTGCCATGCGGGGCTTCGGCGCGCCGCAGACGGCCTTTGCGATCGAGAGCCTCATGCACCGCGCGGCCGCGGCGCTCGGCCTTTCAGACCTTGAGATCCGGCGAAGAAACATCCTGCACCGCGGCGAGCGCATCTCGATGGGGGCGCCGCTGGAGTGCGATGTCGCCTTTGAAGAGGCACTCGATCAGTTTTCAAAAAGCGAGCTCGTGCGCGAGATGTACGAGCGCCCCGAGGCCGGCTGCGGCTATGGCCTCGCCTGCGCGATGATGAGCTGCGGCATGGGCAAGCATGTGCCCGACACTGTGCATGTGCGCCTGGAGCGAAAGCTCGGCGGCGGATATCTTGTCCGCGTCGGACTCGTCGACATCGGCCAGGGCGGACAGACGACGCTCGGCATGATCGCCGCCGAGGCGCTCGGCGCGGAGCTTCATGAGATCGAGGTCCGCCTCGCCGACAGCGAGGAGACGAGCGACAGCGGCTCCACGGCCGCAAGCCGCATGACCTACATCTGCGGCAAGGCGATCATCGAGGCCGCTGAAAAGCTCAAAGCCGGGCAGGACGCGGCCGAGGCGACCGTCGCCTTCCCCGAGATCGCGGGCGAGGACGGCATGCACAAGGTCTTCTCCTTCATCGCCCAGTGCGTCAAGCTGAAAATCGACGAGGCCACCGGCGCGGTGAAGCTCCTGCGCGTCCACAACACGACCGAGGCCGGCAGGATCATCCACCCGCAGATGATGGCGGGGCAGATCTTCGGCGGCATCGTGATGAGCGAGGGCTACGCGCTCACAGAGCAGATCCGCTACCGGGGCGGCGTGCCGCTCGAGAAGGACTTTTCGAGCTACGTGCTGCCGACCGCGCTCGACGCGCCCTCGATGACGAACGACAACTACGACTTTTCGGAGGCGACCGGTCCTTACGGCGCCAAGGGCGTTGCCGAGGCGGCCACCGTGGCGCTCGCGCCGGCCGTGACGGCGGCGGTCGAGCAGCTCTGCCCGGGGCTTGCGATCAAAAGCCTTCCGATCGATCGGGAGGAAGTATTGAAATATGCGGCGGGAGGTGAGGCGTAATGGGCGCAAAGCTCTATCGTCCGCGCACGCTTGATGAGGCGCAGAGCCTGTTCAAAGAGTGCTGCGGCGTCTATATGGCCGGCGGCACAGTGCTGCTCGTCGACCGCCGCCACGGTGCGATTCCGGATGCGGATCTCATCTCGCTTGAGGCTATTCCCGAGCTCACCGGGATCCGGGAGACTACGACCGGCCTTTCGATCGGCGCGCTTGTGACGATGGACGCACTCGAGGCGTCCGAGACCGTCCGCCGCCGCGCGTATCCGCTGTGGCAGGCGGCGCGTGAGGTCGGCGGCCCGCAGGTGCGCAACCGCGCGACCCTCGGCGGCAACCTCTGCTCCGCGACTCCCTCGGCAGACGCCGCGCCGCCGCTCCTTGCGATGGACGCTTCGCTCACAGTCGCCGTTCCCGGCGGGGAGGAGCGCCGCATCCCCCTGCGCAGCTTTTTTACTTCCTTCAAAAAATGCGCGCTCCGGCCCGGGGAGATCGTCACGCGAATCGAGCTCCCGGCACCGCCGGACTCCGACGGCCGCTTTTATAAGGTTGGACGCAGATCCGCGCTTGCGATCTCCTGCCTGACGCTTGCGGTCGTCCGCAGCGGGAACACCTGGTCCGTCGCGGTCGGCGCCGCGGCGCCCACGCCGGTCTGGTGCCCCGAGACCTCCGCGGCGCTTTCATCTGAAAATGCCGATCGGATCGATCGTGCCTGCGCCGCGCTGCAGCGCGAGATCGCGCCGATCGACGACCGCTGGGGCACGGCAAGCTACCGGCGCACGGTGGCAGAGCGGCTCTTAAGACGAGCGCTGCGGGAACTGGAGGCGTAAGGCATGGAAACGCTTTGTTGTTATGTAAACGAAAAACCGGTCGAGCGGGAGATCGAAGAGACCCGGCTCCTGATCGATTTCCTGCGCGAGGACCTCGGCCTTACGGGCACAAAGTCCGGCTGCGGGGAAGGGGACTGCGGCGCCTGCACGGTGCTGGTCGACGGCGTGAGCGTGAACAGCTGTCTGTATCCGGCCCTGCTCGCCTCGGGAAAGCGCATCACGACGATCGAGGGGCTCGAGGCGGACGGGCAGCTTTCCGATCTGCAGCGGTCGTTCGTAGAGCACGGCGCGATCCAGTGCGGCTTCTGCTCGCCGGGCATGCTCATGAGCGCGCAGGCGCTGCTTCTGAAAAACCCGCAGCCGACAGAGGAGGAGATCCGCCGGGGGATCAGCGGGAATCTGTGCCGCTGTACCGGCTACCAGCAGATCGTAGACGCCATATACGCGGTGGCGAAAGAGAGGAGCAATCAGCATGCACAAGTCAGCACTTGAATATCTGCGCCTTGCCGATGAGGCGGCGAAAGCGGCGCGCGCCGCGGGCAACAATCCCTTCGGCGCGATCCTCGTCGACAATGAGACAGGCGAGGTGCTTCTGGTCCAGGGCAACGCCGAGCACGCCTTTTCCGACGCGACGGCGCACGCCGAGTCGACGCTCGCGAGCCGCGCGAGCCGCGCGTTTTCCAAAGAGAAGCTCTGGCACACGACGCTATACACGACCTGTGAGCCCTGTCCGATGTGCACCGGCGCGATCTACTGGGCGAACATCGGAAGGATTGTCTACGGCATCTCGGAATCCCGGCTTTTGGAGCTCACCGGTGCTGACGATAAGAACCCGACGTTCTCGAT
>CAMNAE010000099.1 GCA_946530565.1 uncultured Oscillibacter sp. | reverse complement strand
GTTGGATGGTCGCCTTCGATGAGACCGGCTCGATCGGCAAGCGCTATCGCCGCGAGGATGAGATCGGCACGCCCTACTGCGTGACGGTCGACTTCGACACCGTGGGCGACGCCGACAAGGCCGGCGATGGCTGCGTGACCGTGCGCGAGCGCGACAGCATGGAGCAGGTGCGTCTGCCGATCTCCGAGCTGCGCGCCTATCTTGCCGAAAAGCTTGCCTATTGATATGAAAAGCCACTGGCTTTTTGAACCCTCTGCCGCAGCCCTGCCGCTGCGGCAGAGCCGTATCCGGAGTCTTTGGATCTTTGTCTGGGCGGCGTTCAGCGGCGTCGGGCTCGGTCTTTGCTCGCTGCTCCTCGCCTACGGCAACTACGCGCAGGCGGTCTTTCTGTCGTATTTCCGCCACCCTGTCCTGCTCGCGCTGAATCTGCTCCCTGCCCTGCTGTTGACGCTGCTGCTGACAGCGCTGACGGGCCGGGCGAACGTCGGCTTTATTCTCTCCGGGTTCGTCGTGTTGGGGCTTTCGCTCGGGAATTACGTGAAGCTTTTAACGCGCGACGACCCGCTGCTCTTTGTCGATCTGACGCTCCTTCGCGAGGCGAAGGCGATCGCCGACACCGGAGACTACCAGCTCCGGCCGAATCTGCGCCTTGCGGCGGTGCTGCTCGCGTTTCTCCTCGGCATCGTGATCTTGACGCTTTTTTGCCGCGGAAGCATCCCCGGGCGGCACCGCGCCGCGGCCGGCCTGCTCGCGCTTGTGCTCCTCGCGGCAGATCTGTATGTGAGCTTCGATACGAACCGCTACAACAGCTTGAAGAACCTGGACGCGGTGGAACAGTGGTCCTCGACACAGGTATATCTCTCCAAGGGCTTTTTGTACCCGTTCCTGCACTCCGTCTCCTCGTCGATCGTGCGCCCGCCCGAGGGCTACCGCGGCGACAGGTGGGCGGCGGAACAGCTCGCGGCCGACGTGGCCGCACAGATCCCCGACGACAAAAAGGTCGACCTCATCACGATCCAGCTCGAGGCTTTTGCGGACTTCTCACGCTTTGAAAACGTTGAGGGCGTGGCTTTCGGCCGGGCCTATGACACCTGGCACACGCTCGAGCGCGAGGGGCTTTCGGGCAACCTGATCACGAATATCTTTGCGGGCGGGACCGTCGACACCGAACGCTGCTGCCTGACAGGCTTTGCCTCCTACCACGATTTCCGCCGCGTCACCGATTCCGCTGCGTGGTATCTTGCCGCGCAGGGCTATCACTTAAGCGGCTCGCATCCGAGCAACGACTGGTTCTACAACCGCAAAAACGTGAACCAGTACCTCGGATTTCCGGATTATTACTACATCGAAAACCACTACGCGCCCCTGACCGGCGGGACCTTCGGCTCCGACGATGTGCTCCTGCCCGAGATCCTGCGGCTCTATCAGGAGGACTGCGCCGCGTCAGACGCGCCGATCTTTTCGTTCAATGTGACCTATCAGGGCCACGGACCCTATGATACGACGAATGTCTGGCGCGGGGAGCACTATACCGACGGCAGATACTCCGAGACGACCGCGAATATTCTGGATAATTACCTGGGCTCGGTCCGGAACACGTCGGAAAACCTGTGGACCTTCACGCGCGCGCTCGAGAAGCAGAGCCGCCCGGTCGTGCTCCTGCTCTTCGGCGACCACAAGCCCTGGCTCGGCGTCGGGAACTCCGGCTACCATGAGCTCGGAGTGGATCTGGACCCGTCGAGCGCTGAGGGCATTTACAACTACTATTCAACGCGCTATCTGATCTGGGCGAACAGCGCGGCAAAAGAGACGCTCGGGGTCGAGCTTCAAGGCGAGGGTCCGGACGTTTCGAGCTGCTTTATGCTGCAGGAGCTCTTCGACGTTCTTGGCTTCCCCGAGACGCCCTACATGCGCGCGGCGTCCAATGCGCGCGCCGTCCTCCCGGTCATCACCTCGGTCGGGGTCTTTCAGGACGCCGCGGGGAACTTCGTCTCAGAGGACGCGCTTACAAATGAGCAGCAGCAGGCCCTCACCGACTTTCACTCGCTGGAGTACTATGTATTCTCCGGCGGAAGGTACAGCTGAAGAAACAGGCAGCGGGGTCACGCGCCTGAAGGCCCTGATCCCCTCTCCCTAATCCCTAATCCCTCCAAGAAAAAGAAACACCGGCGCGTAAAGCGCCGGTGCTTCTTTTTCTTGCGTTACTGCGCCCTGTACTGCTGCATGCGCCAGACGATCGCGCTGGCCTGGCCGCGGGTCAGGGTATTGGCGGGGCGGAAGGTGCTCACGCCCTGGGAGAAATAACCCTCGACGATGCCGGCCGCGTTGAGCGCGCGGACGTAGGCGTCAGAGGTATCGGTGAAGGGCTGGACGGTGGAGAGCCCGGAGGTAGAGAGCTTCAGGGCCTTGGCCGCGAGCTGGGCGACCGCCTGACGGGAGATCGGAGCGGTGAGCGTCACGTCGCCAGTCACGAGCCCGTCGGCCTTCGCGCGGGCGAGGTAGCCGGAGAAGACGCTCTTCGTGTCGGTCGGCTGCTGCACGGGGTAGCCGGCGGCGAGCATGATGAGCTTGAGGGCCTGGCCCCAGGTCACCTGATTGTCGGGCTTGAAGCTGCCGTCGGTGTAGCCGTCGATGACGCCGGCGGCCGAGAGCTCGGAGACGTACTTGTAGCACCAGGTCGAGCTCGTGATGTCTTTGAAGGTCCTGCGCTCACTCACGATGCCCAGAGAGAACTTGCCCGCGCCGATCGCGCTGCCGTTGGCGTTGTAGGCGGCATAGGGGATCTCGACGGAGCCGGTGTAGCCGGTGGCCGGGACGAAGCGGAGTGAGCCGAGCAGCACGCCGCTGCCGGAGAGATTGTAGCGGTCGCTTGTCGTGGCCTTGGAGGAGGTGCCGCCCTCATACACGGTGCCGACCTTGCTGTCGGGCAGGCGCAGCAGACGCACGGAGGAGACGCTCTGGCCGCTCACGCCCGCATTGATCGCAGTCGAGATCGCGCTGGAGGGGAAGGTCACGGCGTTGTCTTTCGGCGTGACGCCGTAGACGTCAGAGATCGTCCTGCTCGTGATGCTGATGAAGAGATTGCCGCTCACGGAGTGGGTCGCGCCGTTGGCCGTGAAGGGGATCGTGACGCAGTAGTTCACGCCGGTCGGGACGTACGTGAGCTCTGTGAGTGAGTAGCTGCTGTTCGTCTCGGGTGAGAACTGGAAGGTCATCGACTTCAAAAGCGCGCTGGTGAGGAGCGTGCGGCCGGGGCCGTAGGCGCTGGCGTTGTAGTAGTTGTAATAGAGCGCGCCGGTCTCGGGAATGCCGCCGAGCGTGACGGAGACGAAGCTCTCGCGCGGATAGGTCTTGCGGAAGAAGCGCGCGAAGTCATTGGAGTTGAGCTGCAGGTTGGAGCTCGTGGAGTAGTAGAGGATGTCGGCCGTGGAGGAGACCGCGGCGTTCGGGGTGATGAGCATGCGGCCGGTGACCTTGCGGTTGTTCGTGCCGTACACGGTGAAGGCCACGGGGATCTCGGTCGTGAAGGTGTCGGGCGCGACGAAGGAGAGGTCGTCGAGCGCGTAGTCGCCGTCGGCCTCGTCGCTGTAGTAGAAGTAGAAGTCCGCGATCGTCTTGTTCTTGAAGCTCTTCTCGCTCTTGAGCGAGTAGTCGATGTAGAACATGCCGGTCTCGTCGGCGCTCAGGCTCACCTCGGGCACGAATTCGACGTAGGCGATCTCGCTGTTTGCGTAGCTGTCGCGGAAGAACTCGCGGAAGGTGCGCCCGCCCATCACGAGCTCATCGCCCGGAGAGAGCGTATAGGTCATGTCGTAGGTCCTGCTGCCGGAGGAACTGCCGGAGGAGCCGGACGAGGAGGAACTCGCGTTGGCCGTGAAGCGGATCGTGCCGTTCACGGTCTTGTTGTTGGAGCCGGTCAGCGAGAGATCGAGCACGATGTCCTCGGTAAAGTCAGAGGGCGCGGCGAACACGAGGTCGCCAATGTAGTAGTCACCGAAGCTCTCGTTGCTGTAGTAGAAGTTGTAGTTGCGCAGCGTGTACTTCGTAAAGCTCTTCTCGCCGCGGAGCCCGTAGCTCACATAGAAGAGTCCTGTGCTCTCGGAGAGGCTCGTCTGCGGGTTCAGCGTAGCCGTGCGGACCGTCTCATCCTCGTAGACGTCGCGGAAGAGCGCCTGCAGATCAGCCTTGTCGATCAGCGCGGTCTTGCCGCTTTTGACCTCGTAGACGATCTCGTTGGAGCCATCGGACGCGCTCGCGCCCTCGCTGATCCCGAGAACGCCCGTGAGGCTGCGGCCGTTCTCACCGTTGATCGTGAAGTCCACATATACGGGGTCTTTAAACTTGCTCGGCGCCACATACGAGAGCGCGGCGATGTCGTAGTCGCCCTCAGATTCGTCGCTGTAGTAGAAGAGGTAGTTGCGCAGTGCGTATTTCGTGAAGCTCTTCTCGTTTTTGCTGTCGTAATTCGCGTAGAAGAGACCGGTCGTAGAGGCGGTCATGCTCTCACGCGGCTCAAAGACGATGCTCGCAATGCTCGCACCCGTGTAAGTCTTGCGGAAGTAGCTCAAAAAGTCGCTCTTTTTGAGCTCGAGCTGCTTGTCGGCGCGCACCGTGTAGGAGATGTCGGACTTGGCGTTGGTCGAAGAGGAGGAGGACGACGAGCTGCTGCCGGAGCTGCTGCCGGTCGTCTGGATGCGCATCGTGCCCTCGACCGTCCGGTTGTTGCTGCCGGTCACGGAGAAGTCGATCACGAGATCCTGCGCGCTGTTCGGCGCCACGAAGGAGAGCTCGTCGAGCGCGTAGTCGCCGAAGTCCTCGTTGCTGTAGTAGAAGCTGTAGGAGTTGATCGTGGTCTTGTTGAACGCGTGCTCCTTGGAATAGCCGTAGTTCACATAGAAGAGGCCCGTCGAGCTCGTCATGCTCTCGCGCGGCTCAAAGGCGATCGCGCGGACGCTGCCGGTGGAGTAGGTCTTGGAGAAGAAGCTCTGGAAGTCCGTCTTGTCGAAGGTCAGCTCCTTGCCGGCGCGGACGGAGTAGCTGAGGTCGTAGCCGGTCGCGGTCGAGGAGCCGCTGGAGCTGCCGGCGGCGCCGATGTGGAATTCCAGCGCGCCCTTGAGGGTCTTCTCCTCGCCGTGGAGCTCGTAGTTATAGCTCACGATCCTTCCCTTCGAGCCGCCCGCTGCGGCGAAGGTGATCGAGTTGATCGGGTAGTCGCCGTAGTCGGAGTTGCTGAAATAGAACTGGTAGTCTTCGAGCTCGTCGTTGTAAAAGACCTTTTCGCTCTTGGTCTCGTAGTTGTAACAGAGCCGGCCGTAGCTCTCGTTGGAGCTGCTGTTGGGCTTGAGGATCATGAAGCGGAAGGTGTCGCTGAAGGTTTTTTCATACAGGGTCTTGAAGTCGTTGCGGCTCAAGGTGACCGCATCGCCCGCGCCCACGGTGTAGATGATGCCCACATCCGCCTGGTCGGCGTCGGAGGTGCCGATCACGAAGTTGAGCGTGCCCTCGACGATGTAGTCGCTGCCGTAGGCGTAATAGGTCATCGAGACCGTTTTGCCGTTGCCCGAGGAGCCGGCGGCGAAGGTGAGGTCGTTGATCGCATAGTCGCCGTAGGAGCCGGAGCTGTAGTAGAAGGTCTCGTCGTCGAGGTCGTTGGCGTTGAAGGAGACCTCGTTGCGGCTGTCGAAGTCGGCGTACAGAAGGCCGTTTGCGTACTTGTAGTTGCTGCCGGCCTCAAGCTCGATGTAGAGCAGGCTGTCGTCGCTGCCGGCCGCGGCGGAGAACACATCCTTGAAGTCCGCGCGGTCCAGCGAGATCGAGCTGCCGGCTTTGAGCTTATAACGGACCGTGTCGCCCTCGCGCGTTTTGCGGCTCGCGGCAAAAGCCGCCGCAGGCAAAAGCGTCAGCGCCATCACCAGCGCCAGCGCGAGCGCGCCCAAGCGTTTAAAGCGAAAAACGTTCATAAACAACGCCTCCTGAAAGTGTATAGAATTGCCATAATAATTGAGCAATAGCTTAACGTTTACAGGATACCGTATCAGGCCTTAAAATTCATGAACAAATTGTGAACAAGGGAGGAGGGATCAGGGGCATGGCGCTGACCCGGGTTTTTCACCTTGACTTTGCGGTGTCAGAATAAACTGCGGGGATGGATCCGTCAGTTGATAGACCCATCCCCGTTTTATTTCAGATTCAGTTTTTCCAAAAGTTCCTGATAGGCCTTTTCGCCCACGTCCGGTGTTGCACGGGAGTTTTTCAGTTCCGCGACCGCCTGCGCCTGCTTTTCAGCTGAGAGGAGCCTTAGCCAGCGGCGCGCCTGATAGAGCGGCGCAAGAAATGGCATTTTCCGAAGCCTCGGGTACATCTCGCTCAAGACCTCACGCGGAACAAAGACGCGCCGCATGAGATAGCCCGGCTCCGCCGCCGCGTGCCTGGCCGCACGCGTTTTTGAGCCAAACGGCCCGCCGCCGAGCGCGAGCGCTTCCATCGCGCACGTGATGTCGCTGTGTGCTTCACCTCCGAACCAGACACCGATCAGGGCGCGGCA
>CAMNAE010000098.1 GCA_946530565.1 uncultured Oscillibacter sp. | reverse complement strand
GCGCATGAGCTCAACCGCAATGTGACCGCCTTCGTGGAGCGCTGCTACCGCGAGGCGCTCTCCCGCGAGCCCGACACCGCCGGTCTTGACAACTGGTGCCTGGCGCTCCTGAGCGGCAGCCTGACGCCTGAGCGCGTCGCCTTCGGCTTCGTGTTCAGCGACGAGGTCACGCAGAAGAATCTCTTCAACAGCCAGTTCATGACGATGCTCTATCACATGATGATGAACCGCGAGCCCGATCTCGGCGGCATCATGAACTGGGTCTACGCGCTCGACGTCGGCGAGGCGGCCGGCAGATCGAGAAGCGAGGTCCGCCAGGAGGCCTACGGCCTCTTCGCCCAGAGCGAGGAGTTCCAGAACATCGTCGCGTCCTTCGGGCTGTAAATCATCCGGACGCTGAAAAGACGTTTCATACGGCTCAAAAGCGATCAAAAGAAAAACGCCCGCGCACAGTGTTGGAAGCGAAACACTGCGCGCGGGCGTTTTTACTTCGGGAATGGCGGGATCACGCCCCGGCGTCAGTTTTTTCGGCGATCAGATGGAGCGTGCCGCCCTCGCCGAGCACGGCAATGCGGTCAGAGACGGCTTCTGCCTCGTCGGGGTCGTGGGTCACATAGACAGTGGTGATCTTCAGGGACCTGTGCACCGCGCGGATCATCGCGGCGAGCTCGCGCCTGAGCGCGATGTCGAGCGCGGAGAGCGGCTCGTCCAAAAGCAGCACGTCGGGTTCCACACAAAGCGCACGCGCAAGCGCCACGCGCTGCTGCTGCCCGCCCGAGAGCTCCGAGGGAAGGCGCTCGGCGAAGGCCTCCATGTGCACGAGTGCAAGGTACTTCATCGCGATCTCACGTCGGTCCGGGCGCCGACCCAAAACGATCTCGAGGTTCCGCCGCGCCGAGAGCGTGGGGAAGTTCACATGCTCCTGAAAGACCATGCCGACCCTGCGCGCCGCGGGCGGAAGAGCGGTCACGTCGCGCGAGGCGAACAAGATCCTGCCGCCGTCGATCGGCGTGAGCCCCGCGAGAATGCGCAGAAGCGTCGTCTTTCCGGAGCCCGAGGGGCCGAGCAGGGCAAAGAGCTCCCCGGGGCGAATCTCGAGATCCAGACCGCGGA
The DNA here is from genome assembly GCA_946530565.1 of uncultured Oscillibacter sp. GTDB lineage: Bacteria > Bacillota > Clostridia > Oscillospirales > Oscillospiraceae > Oscillibacter. The sequence goes on along the minus strand of CAMNAE010000098.1, from coordinate 5,437 downwards.
AGATCGGGACGGCGCCATAGGATTTTTTGATCTGCTCCAGCCGGATGCCGATGCTCATGACAGCGCCTCCCCGGTGATCAAAAGCATTGCTCACTGCAGCTCGTCGAGCGTCAGCGAGAAGCTCGGCATGAAGGTCTCGAGGAACGCCTCGGCCTCGGGGACGTGCATCTCCCTGAGTGATGCGAGCGTCTTCTCGGCCGCCGCGCGGAACTCACCGTTGCCGGCTTTGAGCTCCTCGACGCACTTGATACAGGCCGAGAGCTTGTCGGCCGCCTTCACGAGCGTGATGATCTCGGGATCGGTCGGCGTCAGGACCTCTTTATAGGCGCTCTGGAGATCTGCGGGCAGCATATGCAGGAGCTTTCGCTCCGCCGCGGCCTCGACATCCTTGTACGCGCCGCGGATCTCGGGGTTCGCGTACTTGATCGGGGTCGGCATGTCCCCGGTCAGGATCTCGCTTGCGTCGTGGTAGAGCGCCGCGACCGCGACCTGCCCCGGATCCGGCCCGGCACCGGTGTTTTTGCGCCGCAGCACCGCGAGCGCGTGGGCGAGCACCGCGACCTGGTGGCTGTGTTCCTGCACGTTTTCAAGCGAGGTGTTGCGCATGAGCGCCCAGCGCTGGATAAAGCGCATGCGGCTGATATAGGCGAAAAAGTGGCTGTTCATGGCCTGGCCCCCTTATGATTTCCCGATCACGCTGCCGTAGAGCACGGCGCCGTCGCTCTTTTCGATTCTGACCTCCGCCTCTATGTTGTGAAGGTCCGTGCCCGGGCAGAGCACCTGCGTGTAGTTCGGCAGGTGCCCGGACCAGAGGCCGCTTTTTTCCTCTTCAAACAAAACCTGCCCGACGCTTCCGACCTGCCGGGAAAGATACGCTTCCGTCATCTCCGCGGCGGCGGCGCGGGCCCTGGCCGCGCGCTCGTCCTTCACGGCCTTCGGCACCTGCGCCATTTTGGCCGCGGCGGTGCCGGGGCGGATCGAGTAGGGAAAGACGTGCATGCGCGCAAAGCCGCAGCGGCGGATGAAGGCGAGCGTCTCGGAAAACTCCGCCTCCGTCTCCTCGGGGAAGCCGGTGATGAGGTCGGTCGTGATCGCGGGATCCGCAAAGCTCTCGCGCAGGAGATGAACGCTTTCAAAGTAGCGCGCGGTATCGTACTTGCGGCGCATGCGCGCAAGCGTCGCGTCGCAGCCGCTCTGGAGCGAGAGGTGGAACTGCGGGCAGAGCCGGGGCAGCGCCTTCGCGCGCGCGCAGAACTCCGGCGTGACCGTGCGCGGTTCAAGGCTCCCGAGCCGCAGCCGCAGTTCCGGCGCCGCGGCGGAGACCGCCTCCATCAGATCGATGAGGCTCGTGCCGTCGTGAAAGTCCCTGCCCCAGGACGAGATCTCGATCCCGGTCAGCACGATCTCGCGAAAACCCGCGCGCGCGAGCTTTTCCGCCTCCCGTACGGCGTCTTCAAGCGGCATCGAGCGCACCGGCCCGCGCGCGTAGGGGATGATGCAGTAGGCGCAGAAATTCACGCAGCCGTCCTCGACCTTGAGCATCGCGCGCGTGCGGCCCTGGACGGCGCCGGAGGGGAGCGGCTCAAATGTGCGCGGGAGCGCGGGGATCGCGCGTTTGGCGTCCTCACGCCGGGCGTACGCGGCCTCGAGATCCGCGATAAAGCCCGCGCGGTCGGCACTGCCGCCGAGCACATCCACATTCAGCTTCCGGACCTCTTCGGCGTGGGTCTGGGCATAGCAGCCGCACAGCGCCAAAAGCGCCTCCGGGTGCTCGCGCCGCACGCGGGAGAGCATCTGCCGCGACTTCTGGTCGCTCACGGCCGTCACCGAGCAGCTGTTGACGACGTAGACATCGGCGGGATCGCTGAAGGATACGATCTCGTGGCCGCGCGCGCTGAGCAGCTGCTCCATCGCCTGCGTTTCGTATTGGTTGACCTTGCAGCCAAGGGTGTAAAAGGCAGCCTTCATGGCGGGGATCTCCTTCTTCTTTGGCGGAGTATAAAAACAGCAAAAACTTGCCTTTTCGGCGGGGCTGTAGTATAATAAACTACTCATTATGTGCGCCGATCCGAACGGGCTGAGATTTGCCCCTATTATAACCGCTTTTCGGCGCCGATGCAAGGGAGCGTTCCACCTTATGATCTATCTCGATCACGCCGCTACCACGCCGGTCGACCCGGCCGTGGCCGACGAGATGTATGCGGTATTGAAAAACGACTTCGCGAACCCGAGCGCCCAGTACCCCGCCGGGCGGGAGATGGCGGCGCGCGTGAAGCGCTGGCGCGGCACGGTCGCCGCGGCGCTTGGCTGCGATGCTGAGCGGCTCTATTTCACCTCCTGCGGCACCGAGGGCGACAACTGGGCGCTGCGCGCAGCCCTGTGGCAGAACCGGCACATGGGGCGCCACATCGTCACGACGGCCGTCGAGCACAGCGCGATTCTGGAGTGCTGCCGGCAGCTGGAGCAGGAGGGCTGCTCCGTCACCTGCGTCTCGCCGGACAAAGACGGCAATATCATCGCGGAGCATGTGCTCGCGGCCGTGCAGAGCGACACGGCGGTCGTCTCGGTCATGCTGGTCAACAACGAGCTCGGGAACATCTATCCGGTTGCCGAGATCGCGGCGGGGCTGAGAGCGAAAAACCCGAATACGCTTCTCCATACCGACGCCGTGCAGGCCTTTATGAAGCTCCCCTTTGGCGTGAAGACGCTGGGCGCGGACCTCGTCACGGTCTCTGCGCACAAGATCGGCGGCCCCAAGGGCATCGGCGCGCTCTATGCTTCGACCCGGCTTAAGAATCTGCGGCCGTTTTTGGCGGGCGGCGCGCAGGAGAGCGGACGCCGCGCCGGCACCGAGGCGACCGCGCAGATCGCGGGCTTTGCCAAAGCCGTGGAAATTCGAAGCGCGCACGCCGCCGAAAACGCTGCGCATCTCCATGAGCTGCAGGCCTTTGCCCGCGAGCGCTTTTCCGCCATCGAGGGCGTGAAGCTCTTCCCGGGCGGGGCGGATCACATCCTCGCGCTCTCGCTCGTCGGCTGGCCGGCGCAGAACATCGTGACCGACCTCGGCGAGCAGGGGATCTGTGTGAGCGCCGGCTCCGCCTGCCATCAGGGCAAGCCCAGCCATGTGATCGCGGCGCTCGGTCTCCCGCCGAAGGAGCGGGCGGGCGTCATCCGCCTGAGCTTCGGCCCCGAGACGACGAAAGACGATATCGACGCGGCGGCCCGCGCGCTTAAGGTACACCGCGACACGCGCTTTCCGATGCTGTAATACGATTCTGCAATGAAAACAAGATGTTTTCATTGCAGCCGCTGTGCGTCGCACATCGGCGCGTCTCATACGAGATGCAACGCGCCTTCGGCGCTATAAGAAGCAGAAAACTTCTGCTTTTTAATGCATTTCAGTATAAGAAAGCTATTTTCCGGTGCCCTCCCGGACCGAAAGGAGCGGATCCACAGTGAATCAAAAAAAGCTGCTGCGCCTGCTGGAGTCCAATTATACGCTGATCTTTCTGATCATGGCGGTCTTCGCCATCCTGACGGGTCGTTACCAGCTGTGGCTGGGTGTCGCGGAGCTCGTGTGCGTCGTGCTGCTGTACTTCTATTTTTACCGCCGCTCGCAGAGCCGGCGCAAGGGCGTGCTGCAGTACATCGACTCACTGACGGACTCCGTGGACTCCGCGAGCAAGTCGAACCTTGTCAACTCCCCGCTCCCGATCATGGTCTTCCGCCCGGATACCGGCGAGATCATCTGGAGCAACGAGAACTTTCTGCAGCTCGCGGGCGTGCGGGAGCACGTGTTTGAAATGCGCATCGAGGACGCGGTACCGGGCTTTCCGATCCAGTGGCTTTTGGAGCGCAAGGCCGAGTGCCCCGACCGCGTGCTCTTGAACGGCCGGCGCTACCGCGTCTACGGCTCCATGGTCCGCTCGGGCGGCAAGGACAGCCGCGCCCGCATGGTCGCGACGACCTACTGGGTGGATACGACCGAGGCCGACGCCCTCAAAGAGCGCTTCACCGCGACGCGCCCGATCCTCGCGATCGTGACGCTCGACAATTACGACGAGCTCATGAAGGCCGGCGCCGACACGCAGCGCTCGGCGATCCTGGCGCAGATCGACGAAAGGCTCAGCGCCTGGGTCGCGGACCGGGGCCTTCTTTTGAAGACCGAGCGCGACCGCTATCTGCTCCTTACGCAGGAGGAGCACTACGAGGAATTCACCGCCGACCGCTTTTCGATCCTGGACAGCATCCGCTCGATCCGCGTCGGCGAGGGTCTGAGCCCCACGCTCTCGATCGGCATGGCGAAGGACGAGGACGCCGTGACGGAGCTCTATAAAAACGCGGCGCTCTCGCTCGAGATGGCGCTCGCGCGCGGCGGCGACCAGGCGGTCGTGCGCAACCATGTGGATTTCGCCTACTTCGGCGGCCGCGCGAAGACGACCGAAAAGCGCACGAAGGTCAAGTCCCGCGTGATGGCCAACGCGCTCTCCGAGCTCATGGCAGACTCCCGCGGCATCTATATCATGGGCCACAGCTTCGCCGACATGGACTGCGTGGGCGCCGAGGCCGGCATCTACTGCGCGGCGCGCGCAAAGGGGATCCGCGCAAAGATCGTGATCGACCTGCAGAAGAACGCCTCTCACGAGCTTTTAGAGGAGCTTGCGCAGCTCCCGGAGTACGAAAACGCGTTTTTGTCCCCGGCCGACGCGTTTCTTGCGCTGCAGCCGGGCACACTGCTCGTCATCGTGGACACGAACCGGCCCGAGATGGTCGAGCACCCGGAGCTGCTGGCCGCCTGCAACCGTGTGGCCGTCATCGACCACCACCGCCGCGGCACGAGCTACATTGAAAACGCGGCCTTCAGCTACCACGAGCCCTACGCGTCGTCGGCCTCGGAGCTCGTGACCGAGCTTCTGCAGTACATGATCGAGCCGAGCGCGCTCACGCACGCGGAGGCGCAGGCGCTGCTGGCCGGCATGGTGCTCGACACCAAGCATTTCACGACCCGCACCGGAAGCCGCACCTTTGAGGCGGCGGCCTGGCTGCGCAGGAACGGCGCCGACATCGCGAGCGTGCAGAAGCTCTTCCAGAACGACCTTTCGGGCATGGTGACGCGCTACGACATCATGCGCCGTGCCGAGATCTACCGCGAGGGCATCGCGGTCGCCTGCGTGCCCGACGACGGTGTCGACCGCGTCTCCGCGGCGCAGGCCTCCGACGAGCTTTTGACGCTCAAGGGCGTACAGGCCTCCTTCGTGCTCTACCGCCAGGGCGCCGACGTGCTCATGAGCGCCAGGTCCCTCGGCGAGGTGAACGTACAGGTGATTTTGGAAAAACTCGGCGGCGGCGGCAACTCGACGACCGCCGGCGGCAAGGTCGAAAACGCCGACATCGAGACGCTGCACGGCAGGCTGCTCGAGGAGATCGACGCGTATTT
>CAMNAE010000097.1 GCA_946530565.1 uncultured Oscillibacter sp. | reverse complement strand
AACCTATGAAAGTCATTTTACAGCAGGACGTGAAGGGTCAGGGGAAGAAGGGGCAGATGGTTGAGGTCTCCGAGGGCTATGCCCGGAACTTCCTCCTGCCCCGCAAGATCGCGATCATAGCCACCACTGACGCGATCAACACCATGAACCTCAAAGAAAAAGCCAAGCGTGCCGAGGACGCCCGGCTCAAGGCCGAGGCCGAGGAGAACGCGAAGCGCCTGAAGGACATCACCGTGGTGATCCGCGCCAAGGGCGGCTCCGGCGGGCGGCTCTTCGGCGCCGTGACGACCAAGGAGATCGCCGAGGGGCTCAAGGCCCAGCACGGGATCGACATCCCCAACAAGAAGCTCGTGCTCGATGAGCCGATCAAGACCTTCGGCACCTATACGCTCAAGGCCCGCCTGGGCTATGAGATCAGCGGCACACTGAAGGTGTCGGTCGAGGAAGAAAGCTGAGGTGAGCGCCCATGGCCTCTGACGATCTGCTGCTGCGGCAGCTGCCGCACTCCCTGGAAGGGGAGCAGGCGGTGCTCGGCTCCATGCTGATCGATCCGGCCTGCGTGAGCGCCGTGATGGAAAAGCTCCGCCCTGCGGACTTTTACCTGCGGCAGAACCGCGAGATCTTCGAGGCGATCTACGGCATGTTCACCTACGGCCGCCCGATCGACGGGCTGACCGTTTTCGAAGAGCTCGAGCAGCGCGGAAACACCGACAACAACACAAGATCGTATCTTGCGCAGCTCATGGACATCACGCCGACCAGCGCAAACGTGATGGAGTATGTGCGCATCGTGCAGAATAAGGCGCTTTTGCGCGACGTGGCGTCGGCTGCCGGCGAGATCACGGCCATGGTGCAGGAGGGCGGCAACGCCTCCGAGGTGCTGGAGTCCGCCGAGCAGAAGATCTACGCGGTGCGCCGCGGCCAGAGCGCGCAGGACATGGTGCCGCTGCGGCAGGTCCTGCCGGATGTGCTGGACCGGCTCGGCGAGATGTACGAAAACGAAAATCACATGCCCGGCCTCTCAACGGGCCTTTCTGCGGTGGATCAGAAGATCACGGGCTTGAACCGCTCCGACCTCATCCTCCTCGCCGCGCGACCGGGTATGGGCAAGACCTCCTTTGCGCTCAACGTCGCGCTGAACGTCGCGAAGTCCGTCGAAAAGACCGTCGCCGTGTTCTCACTCGAAATGTCGCGTGAGCAGCTCGCGCTCAGGCTCCTTGCCGGAGAGGCGCTCGTCGAGAACAACCGCCTGCGCACCGGCATGCTCCGCGAGACGGACTGGGACAAGATCGCCGCGGCCGCGACGACACTGAACCGCGTGGACATCCGCATCGACGACAACCCCATGCTGACCGCCGCCGACATGAACGCGAAGTGCCGCCGGCTCGACAACCTCGGCCTCGTGGTCATCGACTATCTCCAACTCATGACCGCCTCTGGCTCGAAAAACACCGCAAGCGGTGAGAACCGCCAGCAGGTGGTCAGCGACATCTCCCGCATGCTCAAGCTCATGGCCAAGGAGCTCGACGTGCCGGTCATCTGCTTAAGCCAGCTCTCCCGCGCGAACGAAAAGCGCGACGACAAGCACCCGATGCTCTCGGACCTGCGCGAATCCGGCGCGATCGAGCAGGACGCCGACATCGTGCTCTTCCTCTTCCGCGAGGACTACTACAACAAAGACACCGACAAGCACAACATCGCCGAGTGCATCGTCGCGAAGAACCGCCATGGCGAGACCGGCACCGTGGAGCTCAAGTGGACGCCGGAGTTCACGACCTTCTCCACGCTCGATAAGCGCTATGAAGATCCCGACTGAGCTGATGCCCACGCCGGGCGAAACGGTGCTCTGCGCCGTCTCCGGCGGGCCGGATTCGATGGCGCTCCTGCATGTGCTGCGCGGGCACTGCCGCGAAAATGGCGGCAGGGTCGTCGCCGCGCACTTCCACCACGGTCTGCGCGAAAACGCCGACCGCGACGCCGCCTTTGTCTCTGACACCTGCTGCGTCTGGGGCGTCGAGCTCGTCTCCGGCCGCGGAGATGTAAGAGCCCTTGCCGAAGAAACGGGCGCGAGCGTGGAGGAGGCGGCGAGAAACGCGCGCTACGCTTTTTTGCGTGAGAGCGCAAGCGCGCGGGGGATCCGACACATCTACCTTGCCCACCACGCCGACGACAACGCCGAGACCGTGCTTTTGAACCTCATCCGCGGGAGCGGCACGAAGGGCCTTGGCGGCATGCGGCCCCGGCAGGGCGCGCTCGTACGGCCGTTTCTTGGCCTGCGGCGCAGCGAGTTATTGGCCTATGTCAGTGAGCACGGGATCCCGTATGTTGAGGACGAGACGAACCTCGACCCCGCCGCGGCGGACCGGAACCGCCTGCGCCTTGAGATATTGCCGCGTCTTGAAAAGCTGAACGCCCGCGCAGTGGAGCATATCAACGCCGCCGCCGGTTTTCTGCGCGCGGAGTACGACGCGCAGGAGGAGCAATTGTCCCCCGCGCTCTCGCGCTGCGAATGCTCAGGGGACAGCATCCGCCTCCCGCTCACAGCGCTTGCCGCCGTTCCCGAGGGGCTGCGGCCGCGGCTCCTTCTTGAGATGCTCGACCGGCTCGGCTGCGGGCGAAAGGATATCGGCGCAAGGCATCTCGCGGCGGTGCTTGCCCTGAAGGCGCACGGACAGTATGATCTGCCCGGCGGACTGGAGGCGGCGAACACAGGGGAATGGCTGCTGCTTGCGCGGAAGACGGCGCCGCTTCCGGATATGACGCTCTCACCCGGCGAGCTTGTCTCCTGGGGGGACTGGGAACTCACACTGTCGGGTGCCCCGGCAAGCGGCGGCGTTTACGACTGTTGCCTGAAGCTTCCACCCGGCGCCGTGCTGACCGTGCGCCCGCCGCGCGCAAACGACCGGCTGGATCTTGCGGGCGGCAGCGGCCCGCGTTCTGTCAAGCGTCTCTTCCGCGACCGCGGAATCCCGCCGGGCACGCGGGACCGCTCGCCGGCGCTCTATGTCGGCTCTGCGCTCGCAGCGGTCTTTCCCCTCGGCGTCGACCGGCGTTTCGCCGGAGAGGATGTAACCGTACATTTCGCCCCAAGGCGTAATGAAGTATCAACAATGCGACTCAACAAAAAGGACTGATTTGTGATGGAAACAAAAAACACCCCGGTCTCTGAACTGGAACAGGACATTTTGAAGGTGCTCGTCACCGAAGAGGAGATCAAAACCCGCGTTGCGGAGCTGGGCGCCGAGATCCACGAGCGTTTTGCCGGCAGGAACCCGCTCTTTGTCATGGTTTTGAAGGGCGCGTTCATCTTTATGGCGGATCTCATCCGCGAGACCGGACTGCGCAGCGAGGTGGAGTTCATCGCCGTGAGCTCCTATGAAAACGCCACGGAGTCCTCCGGCCGCGTCAAGATCAAGTACGATATCCAGCAGGATATCACGGGGCGCGACCTCGTGATCGTCGAGGACATCCTTGACTCCGGCAATACGCTCGCCTTTTTGAAGCGCTATTTCCTCACCAAGGGCGCGCAGTCCATCACGATCGTAACGCTGCTGGACAAGCCCTCCCGGCGTGAAAAGAGCATTCAGGCAGACTTCGTGGGCTTCACCGTGCCCAATGAGTTTGTGGTCGGCTACGGACTTGACTATGCCCAGCGCTACCGCAATATCCCGTATATCGGCGTATTGAAGCCCGAGGTTTACGGCTCATGACGCGGCGGCCGTTTTCGCTCGGTTCGCTCCTGCCGCTCGTGCTGATCCTGATCTTGAGCGTCATGTGGATCCGCATGAACGACACGCAGACGAACCTCGTCAACTACTCCCGCGCGGTGCAGCTTTTCCGGCAGGAGCAGGTCTCAAGCTTCACCGTGCAGGACGAGCGGCTCACGATGCACCTCCGGACGCCCGAAAACGGCAATGACGTCGTCTACTGCAACCTCCACTCCTTCGACGTGTTCTACGACGAGATGAACGAACTCGTGGAGAAGCAGTTCGCCGCCGGCGTCATCACCGAGTACGACTATACGGCGAACCACTCGACCGACTGGGTCTCGATCCTCCTGCCGACGATTTTGAGTGCGGTCGTGATCATCGGCGTTATCCTGTATATGAACGCGCGGCAGGGCGTGGGCTTCGACATGGATCGCATGAACCAGTTCGGCACGGCGCATGTGCATTCTCTCTCGGAAAAAGACAGCGCGCTCACCTTCGATGACGTGGCCGGTGCCAAGGAGGAAAAAGAGGAGCTCGAGGAGATCGTGGAGTTTCTGCGCGCGCCGGACGACTTTTTGCAGCTTGGCGCGCGGATCCCCAAGGGCGTGCTGCTCGTCGGCCCTCCGGGCACGGGCAAAACGCTTTTGGCCAAGGCCTGCGCGGGCGAGGCGGGCGTCGAGTTCCTCTCGATCTCCGGCTCCGACTTCGTGGAGCTCTACGTCGGCGTCGGCGCCAGACGCGTGCGCGATCTCTTCGACCAGGCCAAGCGCGTGGCGCCCTGCATCGTCTTCATCGACGAGATCGACGCCGTGGGCCGCCAGAGAGGCGCAGGCTTCGGCGGCGGCCACGACGAGCGTGAGCAGACGCTCAACCAGCTGCTCGTCGAAATGGACGGCTTCAGCGCGAACGAGGGCGTGGTCGTCCTTGCCGCGACGAACCGTGTCGACGTGCTCGACCCGGCGCTGCTGCGCCCCGGCCGCTTCGACCGGCAGGTCTATGTGGGCCTTCCCGATATCAAGGGCCGCGAGGAGATACTGAAGATCCACTCCAAGGGCAAGCCGCTCGGTGAAGACGTCGACCTTTCCAAAATCGCGCGCGGGACCGCGGGCTTTACCGGCGCTGACCTCGAGAACCTCATGAACGAGGCGGCGCTTCTGACCGCGCGCAGAAAGAAGACCGTGATCGACATGGAGACGCTGCACGAGGCCGAGATCAAGGTGATCGCCGGCCCCGAAAAGCGCTCGCGCGTGGTGCCCGAGCACGAGCGGCGGCTCGCCGCCTGGCACGAGGCAGGGCACGCGGTCGTCTCGCACTTTCTGCCCGAGCTCGACCCGGTCAGTACGATCTCGATCATCCCCCGCGGCCAGGCGGGCGGCATGACGATCTTTCTGCCAGAGGAGGACCGCTCCTTCCTCTCAAAGAAATACATGGAGTCCCAGCTCATCAGTCTGCTCGGCGGCCGCGCGGCCGAAAAGCTCTGCATTGGCGACATCTCGACCGGCGCGAGCAACGACATCGAGCGCGCGACACGCCTGGCGCGCAAGATGGTCGCGTCCTTCGGCATGAGCGAGGAGATTGGCACCGTCGCCTTCGACTCCGGGCACGACGAGGTCTTCCTCGGCCGCTCGATGGCCCAGGGCCGCAGCTACTCCGAGGAGACCGCGGCGAAGATCGACGCCGAGGTGCGCAAGGTGCTCGCTTCGGCGCTCGAGCGCTGCGAGGCGATGCTCAGCGAGCACCGCGACGCGCTCGACGCCGTGGCCGAGTACCTGCTCGCCCACGACACGATGGACCGCGAGGCCTTTTTGAAGGTCTTCGAGAAGCCGGAAGAGGCGTAATATAACCCAAAACACCCGCGCGGCTCTGCGTCAGAAGCAGAGCCGCGCGGGTTTGACGGTAAAAACTGCTTGCAATCATGGCGGGCTTCCTCTAAAATAGAGGTATCGAATCGAGAACGGTTCTTATGGAAAGAAGGGAACGCGTATGAGAACGGCGAACGTCGCTTACCTGAGCCTATCACCACCCTACAGCATTTTTGAGTGGGGCGGCCGGCGAATGAAATTCAAGACCTCGCCGTATCTGGAGCGCTATGTCTCCGTGCTCAAATGGAACAACGGCTATCTTGAATGCCTTGCAAAGTATTCGACGCTCCCGCAGCCAGTCGAGGAATATCTCGATCTTCGCTTCATCGCGGAGCGCCTCAAGTTGCCGACAGACGTATTTCGGGACGTGGAAAGGGTGGAAGTGGCATGAGCGTACAGGAGATCGCCGATCGCGCGGACATGATCGTCGCGGGCTATGCATATACGATGAAGCAGGATTACATCGAGGTCGTCGATCTGAACGATCCGAAAAAGACGGCCGTCATTCAAAACGGAGACGTGATTGAGTCGCTGATGAGCGACGATGAGGATGATATCGTTCTGAAATACTATCAGCGCAACCGTGCCTTCATGGAGGAATCCAACTGTGCCTAAGTACTTTCCGTATAAGATCTGTGGCTATTATCTGTACTTTACGGCACACTGCGTTTTAGAGTGCATGCATGCCCACGCAAGCGATGAGGAACTGACCGAGACAGGATCTGCGAAATTCTTTGTACGCAGCGACGGCAGCACCCGCCTGATGAATCGCGGACGATTAAGTGAACGTGAGATCAGGATCATTCAGGATTTTATCAGAGAAAACTACGAGAGCATGTACATGACCTGGCGCACGATGAGCGCTAACGGGTATTACGAGGGATAATGCCTCGGTTCAGACGATCAAAAGCAAACTCGCACAGCCCTGATGAGTGGGGCGTGCGAGTTTTTTGCGTCTTATGTTATGACAGGAAACCG
>CAMNAE010000096.1 GCA_946530565.1 uncultured Oscillibacter sp. | reverse complement strand
GCGCTGCGCCGAGGCGGGCATCTCCTGTCCGTTGATGAGGACCCTGCCGCCGGTTAAGCGGCGCATGCCGGTGATGAGCTCGGCGAGCTCATCCTGGCCGTTGCCCTCGAGGCTCGCGATGCTCACGATCTCGCCCTTGCGGACCTTCAGGCTCACGTGACGGACCGTTTCGGCGCCGCGGTCGTCGTTCGCCGAGACGTCCACGAGCTCCACGGCGGTATCCGCGCCGGAGTGGTCGGTCTTGACCGCGCAGCGGTCGAAATTGAACTCCTCGCCGATCATGAGGCGCACGATGTCTGCCTTGTTGAGCGTTTTCGCCTCCTGCGAGACCGTGACCCTGCCGCGGGAGAGGATCGTGACGCGGTCGGAGATCTGCATGACCTCGTCGAGCTTGTGGCTGATAAAGATAACGGCCTTGCCGGCATCCTTGAGCCGTTCGATGATGTCGAAGAGGGCCTGGCACTCGTGCGGCGGCAGGACCGCCGTCGGCTCGTCGAAGATCAGGATGTCGGCACCCGTGTACAGGAGCTTCAGGATCTCGATGCGCTGCTGCATGCCGATCGAGAGCTTTTTGACCGGGGAGTGCAGATCGACCTCGATCTTATACTGCGCGGCGAGCTTTTCGAGCTCCTGCGCGACCTTGCGGCTGTTCAGATGCCCGAGCAGCGGCTGCCTGCCCAGCAGAAACACGTTTTCGGACGACGAGAACGTATCCACCAGCATGAAGTTCTGGTGCACCATGCCGATGCCCGCGTCCAGCGAGTCGCGCGGCGAGCGGATGCGCACGGGCTCTCCCCGCACGAGGATCTGCCCCGCGTCCGGCTGGTACATGCCGTAGACGATGTTCATGAGCGTGCTCTTGCCGGCGCCGTTCTCGCCGAGCAGCGCGTGCACCTCGCCGGGGTAGACCTCCATGCAGATGTGGTCGTTCACGAGGTTGTCTCCGAACTGCTTGCAGATGTTGTTTAAGCGTAACAGGGGTTCATGCTGTGGCACCATAAAGTCTCCTCCCTGGCGGTACTCCGGAAAGTCTTTCAATGGTTTTAGTGAACAAACGGGGCGAAAAAACGATAAAAGCGCCCAACTGGCAGTCAGTCGAGGCGCCTTTGCAACCGGAAGATCACGGCAGCCTTTGGCGCGGCTTTTACGTGAATGGAGCGGAAAACGGTTGATTTGAAAGGTAGTATCTGTTAGAATCGTAAAGGATGGGGCTACCCAATAGTCAAGTAGAAGTTTTGATAACTTTTGAGCAAAAGAAAGGTCGGCCTTTATGAACAACCAGAAAAGGTTCACCATTGGCGAATTTGCCGAGGTCTGTCATACGACGAAGGATACACTGTTTCACTACCAGGACATGAAGCTGATCAAGCCGACGCGCAACCCGTCGAACCGCTACCGGGAGTATACGTCGGATCAGGTGCTCACCTTCCAGATGATCAGCCTTTTAAAGCAGAGCGGCTGCAACCTCACCGAGATCGAGGACTATCTCTACCACAAGGAGATCTCGATGTTCCCGGAGATCCTGGAGGAGAGCGAGAAGAGGCTCGAGGAGAAGCGGCGCGAGATGGAAAAGGCCGTGCGGCAGATGCGCCGCATCCGCAGCAACTACGACTACGCCTATAACGAGGCGAACATCCCGCCGCATTTTGAGAATATGCCGTCACCGCGTTTCATCGTCAAAACGCCGATCCAGCCGGTCGACCTCGCGGCCTCCGACGAGCTCGACATCGCGGAGCTCTGCCGGCATCTCGACGCCTGCGACGCGCTGCCGGCGGCCGACAAGATCCCGATCGGGATGCTTTTGCCGACCTTAAGCCGCATCGCGCCGGAGGAGAGCGCGGAGCTCTTCAGCTTCGTCTCGGAGCGCGTGGAGGGGCAGAACTTCGAGATGCTGCCGCCCGGGGAGTATCTGAGCTGCCTGCACCGCGGGAGCAAGGCGACGATCGTCGACACGCTGATAAAGCTCGCACGCTTTGCCGAGCGCTCAAAGCGCCGCTGCGTGGGAAGGACGTTTTTACTGAATCTCGCGGACGTGTTCACAGTGTTTTTCAAAGAGCAGTACGTGACGCAGGTCTTCACGCGGGTCGAGCCTCTGAACTGAAAACGGCGCAGATTCTCTCTGTACAGGCTGGTACAAAAATGCTATAATCCGACTGGATGACCCCGCAAAGAACATCAAGCGAAGGAGGCTTCTTTCCGTGCGCACATTTGAAGAGATCAAAACGCTTATCGAGGTCGGCCTCGGCCGTCGGCCCTGCGACCGAAAGCTTGCGGGCGTGCAGCTCGTCAACGTCTGGTCCGGCGAGATCTATGAAACCGATATTTACATTTACGGGAAACGCGTCGTCTCGATCGACCCCGAGGCAAAGCTCGAGGCGAAGGAGACGGTCGACTGCCATGGGCTTTTTGCCCTGCCCGGGCTCGTGGATACGCACATGCACTTTGAGACGACGATGCTCTCGCCCGAGGCGCTCGCGACCGTCGTGGTCCCGCGCGGGACGACGACGCTCTGCGCGGATCTCATGGAGATCGCGAACGTTGCCGGCGAGGCGGGGCTTCGCGAGATGCTCAAGTCCGCAAGTCGCCTGCCCTGCAGGCTTTTGATCGAGGTCTCCTCCCGCGTGCCGACGGCGCCGGGCCTCGAGACGACCGGCGCGGTGCTGGACGCCGAGGCCGTCGCGCAGATCATGAACTGGGAGAACAGCATCAGCCTCGGCGAGCTTGACCCGTCGAAGATCCTGTTTGTGAAAGACGAGTACCTGCACAAGATCGAAGACACGCTGAAAAAGCGCAAGATCATCAACGGCCATGCGATCGGCCGCATGGGGCAGGAGCTCAACGTGTATGCATCCGCCGGCATCTCCGACGATCACGAGTGCGTTACGGCGGAGGAAGCGCTCGCGCGGCTTCGCTGCGGCATGAGCGTGCTCGTGCGGGAGGGGAGTTCTGAGCGCAATCTCGACGCGCTCATCTCCGGCGCGATCGCGGGACACATGGAGCTTGACAACTTCCTCTTCTGCACCGACGACAAGCATATCGACGACGTGCGACGCGAGGGTCACATCAATTACAACGTGAACCGCTCGATCGAGCTGGGTCTTACGCCGATGCAGGCGATCAAGGCCGCGACGGTCAACGCCGCCAAGCATTTCAGATACGAAGACGAGTGGGGCAGCATCGCGCCGGGGCGCCTGGCCGACATCCTGCTCGTGCGGGACATAAGGCACATCGAGCCCGAGAGCGTGTACTTCGAGGGAAGGCTCGTCGCGAGCGGCGGCGCGCTCACTTCGGACTGCCCCGTCTCCGATTACCCCGACTGGATCCGCCACACCGTGCATCTGAAAAACCCGATCACCGCGGCGAGCTTTGAAAAGGCCGCAAAGGACCCGACGGAAAACGAGGCGCGTGTGCGCGTCATCAACACGATCGACCGCCAGATCATCAACACCGCCTCGGTCGAAACGCTTCCGGTGACGGGCGGGCTCATTCAAAACGATCCCGCCCGGGACATCATCAAGATCGCGGTCGTCGAGCGCTACGGCAAGACCGGCGGTGTGGGCGTCGGCTTTTTGAAGGGCTTTGGCTTAAAGCGCGGTGCGATGGCCTTTTCGACCTCGCACGACCACCACAACATCGTCTGCGTCGGCACGAACGATGCCGACATGGCCGCGGCGGTCAACGAGGTCGCGCGGATCAGCGGCGGGCTCTCGGCGGCCTGCGGCGGGAAAGTGACCGCCTCGATGGCCCTGCCGCTCGGCGGACTCATGAGCGATCTGCCGGCGGATGAGGTCGCCGTACAGCTTTCGAAGATGAACGCTGCGGCCGAGGCGCTCGGCTGCACCGCGACGGCGCCGTATATGGCATTGAGCTTCATTTCACTCCCGACGGTGCCCGAGCTCGGGCTCACAGACCTCGGCCTCGTCGACGTGCTCGCCCATGAGCTGATCGAGGTGGAAATTTGAACGCGGAATATCAGACAACAGCTTGATAAAATGTATTAAAACTCAAATGAGACACCCAATCTGACACAAATGAATTGCTTTTTAATAAAGTATATGATATTTTTATTACGCAGGCGAACTGCCTGAACGTCTCTTGCGGCAACCGAACCCATTGAAGATGAAAGGATTGATCCCCATGAACATGAAAAAGCTTTTCTCACTCGGCCTTGCGTCCGCGCTGATCGTCTCCGCGCTCGCAGGCTGCGGCGGCAGCTCCTCCGGCGGTTCCTCCTCCGGCGGTTCCTCCTCCGGCAGCGCCTCCACGCCCGCGGCCTCTTCCTCCGCACCGGCCGCTTCCACGCCCGCAGCCTCCGCACCCGCTGCCTCCACGCCCGCACCCGCTGAGGAGAAGACCGAGCCCATGAAGGTCGCGCTCGTGCTCCCCGGCAAGAAGGACGACGTCTCCTTCAACCAGGCCATGTACCGCGGCATGAACGACTACTACAACGCCCACAGCGATGAGATCGAGCTCACCGTCGTCGAGAATGTCTACGACGTCGCCGACATCGAGCCCACCCTGATCGAGTATGCCGACTCCGGCTACGATGTGATCATCGGTCACGGCTATCAGTTCTCCGAGCCCGTCAACACGGTCGCCCAGCAGTATCCTGACGCCTGCTTCCTGCTCGGCTGCGGTGTCGGCTATCAGCGCAACTCCGCCCAGTACGACGTTCAGCTCGAGGCCGGCGGCTACCTGATGGGCGTGATCGCCGCGCTTGCGACCGAGTCCAACAAGATCGGCGTCATCGGCGGCGGCGAGGGCTCCGAGATCACCCGCGGCCACGAGGGCTTCAAGGCCGGCGCCAAGTCCATCAACCCCGACATTGAGATCCAGGAGGTCTACACCGGCGACTGGAACGACACGACCGGCGCCTATGAGGCGGCCATCGGCATGTATGACTCCGGCGTCGACGTGATCTGGCACTCCGGCGACGGCATCGGCCTCGGTGTTGTCCAGGCCGCCGAAGAAAAGGATCAGTATGTTCTCGGCAATGTCGAGGACCAGCTGCCCCTCGCGCCGCAGAACGTGCTCTCCGGTCTCCAGTATGAGTGGGGCAACGCGCTTGAGAACATCTTCGCCTCCATCAAGGACGGCAGCTTCTTCTCCGACACCAAGGACGTCATCATGATCAACGTCGCCAACGGCGGCCTCTCCATGACCGACATCAACGACACCAAGGGCCGCCTCACCGAGGACGAGCTCGCCACGATCGCCGACGTCTACGAGAAGCTCGGCCAGGACGCGATCGACCTGCCCGAGGTCTGATCCCCGCACTTCCCGCAATTTCCTGAAATCACCTTGCGCACAGGGGCCTGTTTCGGCAGGCCCCTGTTTTGAGATTGGAGGCATGCTATGGAAACCTATGCCGTGGAAATGAAGGGGATCACAAAGATCTTCAATGGGGTCGCGGCGAATGACCATGTGGATTTCCGCCTCAGGCGCGGTTCGATCCACGGTCTGCTCGGCGAAAACGGCGCCGGCAAGACCACGCTCATGAACGTGCTCTACGGGCTCTACCGCCAGGAGGAGGGCGAGATCCTCATCAACGGGCAGAAAGAGGAGATCACCTCGCCCGTGAAGGCGATCAGCCTCGGCATCGGCATGGTGCACCAGCACTTCATGCTCGCCCGGCCGCTCACGGTCACCGAGAACGTGATGCTCGGCAAGAAGTCACGCCGCGGGATCCTGCTCGACACGAAGCAGACCGCCGCCGAGCTCCAGGAGCTCTCAGACCGCTACGGCATGGGCATCGACCCGATGAGCCGGATCTGGCAGCTCTCGGTCGGCGAACAGCAGCGCGTCGAGATCCTCTCCGCGATCTATATGGGCGCCGAGATCCTGATCCTCGACGAGCCGACCGCGGTCCTGACGCCGCAGGAGACCGAGGCCTTTTTCGATACGCTTCGCCAGATGCGCGACGACGGCAAGTCGATCATCCTGATCACGCACAAGCTCGAGGAGATCATCTCGATCGTCGACGAGGTCACGGTCCTGCGCGACGGTAAGCTGATCGGGAGCCGTACCGTCGACGAGACGGTGACGAAGGACGACCTGAGCCGCATGATGGTCGGGCGCGATGTGCTCTTTCACTTCCCGCCGGTCACAAAGGAGCCCGGAGACGTGCGCCTCGAGGCGAAGGCGCTCACGGTCAAAAACGACAAGGGCGTCGACGCGCTCGACCGCTTCAGCATCTCGATCCGCTCTGGCGAGATCCTCGGCCTTGCGGGCGTCGACGGAAACGGCCAGCGCGAGCTCTGCGAGGTCCTGACCGGACTCAGAACGCTCGAGAGCGGCACGATCACGCTCGACGGTGAGGACGTCACGAACCGCGACCCTGCGTTTTACATCGGCCGGCATGTCTCCCACATCCCCGAGGACCGGCAGTCGACGGGCCTTGCCATGAACTGGAGCCTCAAGAAGAACCTGATCTTAAAGCAGATCGGCAAGGCGCCGGTCACAAGGCGCGGTCTGATCTCGGGCAAGGTGCTCGGAGAGAACTATGACCGCCTGCAGAAGGAGTACCAGATCAAGGCGATCAGCGGCGAGGATACGGCGC
>CAMNAE010000095.1 GCA_946530565.1 uncultured Oscillibacter sp. | reverse complement strand
CACACCGATGCCGAGCGGCTTGGTGAGAAAGAGCACGTCGCCCGCCTTTGCGCCGCTGTTGGTGAGGATATGATCCGGATGTACAAAGCCCGTGACCGCAAGTCCGTATTTTGGTTCCTCATCCAGAATGCTGTGTCCACCGGTGATGATCACGCCGGCCTCGTAAGCCTTCTCGTAGCCGCCGCGCAAAAGCTCATGTACCGCCTCCTGCGGAAGGCTTTTGGGCACGGCCATGATGTTGAGCGCAAGCTTCGGCTCCCCGCCCATCGCGTAGACATCGGATAGAGCGTTAGTCGCGGCGATCGCGCCGAAGGTATAGGGATCGTCGGCGATCGGCGGGAAAAAATCCACCGTTTGGACGAGAGCCAGATCGTCGCTGATCTGATAGACGCTCGCGTCGTCGCTCTTGTCAAAGCCGACGAGCAGATTCGGATCGCGCAGGACCTTCAGGTCACCGAGCAGCTGCGCGAGCACCCCGGCACCAACCTTTGCACCGCAGCCGGCACAGGATGCGAGCTTTGTCAGCTTAACTTCATTTTCCATGTTGCTTCCCCCCGAAAACAGCGGCATCACATACGATCTCAAGCACAGAACCCGCGATGCAGCGCGCCTTGTCGGAAATCGTCGTGCAGTTTTTCCGCTCAAAAGAGCGCGGATCGATATCCGCTACTTTAAAGCCCTCGGTTACTCTGTATCCGTCGCGCAGCAGCCCCCGCAAGATGCCGCTGAGACTCGCAGGTACGGCTGTTTTGATGCCTTCGCGCTCAATAAACGCGACCGGGGCACCCTTGGTGACAAGATCACCGATCGACGCGAGATTATGAAATACCCCCTCAGATGGCGCGTGGATCACACGATCTGCGCCGTGACCGGCGATCATACCTGGAACACCGGTATTTGGCAGTGCCTCACCTTCTGTAATGATGCGGCCGAGATCGTGCCCGCGCATCGTCTCGATCACATAATCAACATCCCGCCCCGCATAAAAGCCCGGACCAAGTGCGATCGTGACCGGTGCCATGGAGCGTAAGGTACCGAGATTTCTCTTGGCGAGGATCGCGTCGATCACGATCCTCGGCTTCAAGCGCGCAATGCTCACGCCCGCCGGATCGACCAAAAGCGGGACCTCGCCGTTTTCCCGGCAGCTATCAAGCGCAGTGAGCGAGTCGATCCGCCGCGCTGAGACCCCCTCCACGGAAAAGCTGCCATCATAAACCGCCTCAGAAAAAGCGACAAGACGCCGGATCGCGGCAGGGTGTTCAGTCTCCAGTGCAAGGACAGGAAACCCGGCCCGATGCAGGCGGTAGATCGTTCCGCTGGCAAGATCCCCGGCACCGCGAACGATGATCCAGTCACTATACTCCATATGATCAGCCTCCTAAAGCCCTGCAGGCGGGAGCAAGAGAACAAAGAGCTGCCGGGATACCCCGGGACCATAGCGCGGTAGCAATGCGCCGGCCAGCCTCGCAGCGATCCGGAAAGCCAGCATCCGCCTGATTCAAAACGACAAGATACTCACGGCCGCAAACGCTCTTCGCTGCAAAACGCTCCGAGCTCAGGATCTCTGTCAAAATGGCTTCGTTCACTTGCATCTCATCAGAGAGCGAAAGCAGCTCCCAACGAAAGCAAACCTCGCCCAAGGGCCGGCCGAGCGCGGTCAGTCCCGCCACAGCGATCACGGTGTCGGCAAGAACAGGGATCACCGGCTCGTGAGCGGCCGGGACCTTGATCGGCATTTGCTTCGCCCCGTCTGCCTCTGCGATCGCAATGTCACAGGCGGAAAGCGCTGCCGAAAGTTCGCACTCCGGTGGGATCTTCAGTTTTCCACCGTCTGTCTCGACTCCGATCAGCGCAGGCGACCCGGTATGCCAGAACGCAAGGCATTCAGCGGATGTATGGCAAAATCTTTCAGGGCGCAGAATATGCGTTGTCGTATAGAGCAGGACACGGAGGCCCTGCTTTGAAAACGCACAGCCGAGCGCGTATAGGAGCGTGGTTTTTCCTCCGCCCCCGACAAGCGCGATATGCCGCGTTTTGGCCGGCAGAAAAGAAAGAAAGTCCTCGGGATCGGACAGCATCTTTACACAATGCTCCACGCGTCAACGCCTCCCCTGTTCCTGACTTTCGTTACTCTATCACGAAAACAACGCTCTGTCAACGAAGGCTCCAGCAGCGAGATCCGTGCCGGGTGGGCGGCCGGAAGCCACAAACGATCAATCCGATACGATTGAAACGTTTGCGTATGGTCGTTTTGCAAATTTTAGTCCTGATTCCAGGGATATCTGTGCGATTTCCGCCTTTACAATCTGCTCGCAGGGTGTTATGATGATTGCGCAAAATCTTATGAGGAGGCATTCTCTATGAGCACTTTGGTTGGCGCCGCGATCTTCGGCCAATCCGGCGGTCCCACTTCCGTTATCAACGCCAGCGCCTACGGCGTGATCCGCACGGCTCTCGACAACCCCAACATTACAAAAGTATACGGTGCCGAGCACGGCATCAAGGGCGTACTCGCCGACCGCCTGTTTGATATGGGTCAGGAGGACGCACACGAGCTTGAGCTTTTAAAGAACACGCCGTCCTCCGCGCTCGGCTCCTGCCGCTATAAGATGGCGGATCCCGATGTTGACGATACCGACTACAAGCGTATTCTGGAGATCTTCAAGAAGTACAACGTGCGCTATTTCTTCTACAATGGCGGCAACGACTCCATGGACACCTGCAACAAGATCTCCAAGTACATGCAGAAAGTCGGTTATGCCTGCCGCGTCATGGGCGTGCCCAAGACGATCGACAACGATCTCTTCGGTACCGACCACTGCCCTGGCTTCGCCTCTGCGGCCAAGTATATTGCGACCTCCTGCATGGAAGTCTATCAGGACGCGCGTGTGTATGATACAGGCATGGTCTGCGTCATCGAGATCATGGGCCGCCACGCAGGCTGGCTTGCCGGAGCGGCCGGACTTGCCACTGAATACGGCGCCGGGCCCGACCTCATCTACCTGCCCGAGACCGACTTCGACATGGAACAGTTCCTTTCCGATGTAGAGCGCATCTACAAAGAAAAGGGCAACTGCATGGTCGCCGTCTCTGAGGGTATCCACTATGCCGACGGCACCTTTGTCTCCGAGGCAAAGACCTCCGCGACCGATGGCTTCGGTCACGCACAGCTCGGCGGCCTTGCGGCACTTCTGGCCGATGCCGTCAAGCAGCGCACCGGCGCAAAGGTCCGCGGCATCGAACTGAGTCTGCTGCAGCGCTGCGGTGCTCACCTCGCCTCCAGGACCGACATCGAAGAATCCGTCATGTCCGGTCAGGCAGCTGTTGAAAACGCGGTCGAGGGGATCACCGACAAGATGGTCGGCTTTGAGCGCAGCTATGAGAACGGCAAGTATATCTGCAAAACGAAGCTGATCGATCTTGCGGATGTCGCCAACACCGAGAAGAAGGTTCCCCGCGAATGGATCAATCAGGCCGGCAACGGGATCGAGAAGCCCTTCATCGACTATGTGCTCCCGCTGATCCAGGGTGAGCCGGTTCTTCCGCGTCAGGATTCTCTGCCCCGCTTTGCCAAGCTCAAAAAGGTCCTTGCAAAATAAAATACCGCGCGATCCATGAAGTTATAAGCCCGCTGCTTTACCGGCAGCGGGCTCTTTTAGATCTAAAAAGCACGGCGCTTTAAAAGCGCCGTGCCGAAAGACGGGATCAAACAGCTTATTTCACGAGAGAGGCGATCTCAGCAGCGAAATCCTCCTGCTTCTTCTCGATGCCCTCGCCCTTTTCAAAGCGGATCGCATTGACGAACTCCACAGAACCGCCGAGCTTCTTGGCGGCGTCTTTAATGTAGTTCTCGACAGTGCCGGTAAACAGGTCACCCTTGACGAAGTCCTGCTGGAGAAGGCAGTTCTCAGAATAGAACTTGTTCATCTTGCCGGCCGCGATCTTCTCAAGAACGGCCTCGGGCTTGCCGGCCATCTTGGGATCGTTGGCCATCTGAACCATCATGATCTTCTTCTCCTCAGCGAGGACGTCGTCGGTCACGAGGGACTTGTCCCAGAAGCGGGGATTGAGAGCAGCGATCTGCATGGCGATGTTCTTGCCGATCTCAGTGACAGCCTCGGGAGCGAGAGCAGTCTTGAGATTGACGAGCACGCCGATCTTGCCGCCGGCATGGACATAGGGGACGGAAACGCCTTCGGCAAAACGTGCAAAACGGCGCACCTTGATGTTCTCGCCGATAACGAGCACCATCTCCTGCTGCTGCTGGAGCACAGTGAGCTCGGTGCCGGGATAGGTCTTGCCCATGAGATCATCGAGATCGGCCGGGTTCTGCTGCGCGACAACAGCGGCTACGCCCTTGACGAAGTCAACGAACTTCTCGTTCTTGCCGACGAAGTCGGTCTCGGCGTTGACCTCGACCACAACGCCGACACCGTCGACGACGGTCGCGTAAGCCATGCCTTCAGCGGCGATGCGGCCTGCCTTCTTGGCAGAGGCGGCCATGCCCTTTTCACGAAGCCACTCGATGGCCTTGTCGATATCACCCTCGGAGGCGACGAGCGCCTTTTTGCAGTCCATCATGCCCACGCCGGTCATCTCGCGCAGGTTCTTAACATCAGTAGCGGTAAAAGCAGCCATTGCTGAATTCCTCCTGTAAGTAATATATACAGCAGCTTACTGCTGAGCGGCCTCGGGCTCCTCGGTCTGCTCACCCTGCTTGCCCTCGAGCACGGCGTTGGCCATGATGGAGGAGATCAGGCGGATGGCGCGGATCGCGTCGTCGTTGCCGGGGATCACGTAGTCGATCTCATCGGGATCGCAGTTGGTATCGGCGATGGCGACCACGGGAATGCCGAGCTTATGAGCCTCAGCGATCGCGTTGCGCTCCTTGCGGGTATCGACAATGAAGAGCGCACCGGGAAGGGTCTTCATCTCCTTGACGCCGCCCAGGTATTTCTCGAGCTTCTCGATCTCGCCCAGGTGCTTCATGACTTCCTTCTTGGGCAGCATGTCGAAGGTGCCGTCCTCCTGCATCGCCTTAAGCTGATACAGACGATCCACGCGGGTGCGCATGGTCTTGAAGTTGGTCATCATGCCGCCGAGCCAGCGAGCGTTCACATAGAACTGGCCACAGCGCTGCGCCTCCTCGCGGATGGCCTCCTGAGCCTGCTTCTTGGTGCCGACGAAGAGCAGGGACTGACCATTGGCTGCGAGCTCACGAACGAAGTTATAAGCCTCTTCGAGCTTGCGGACGGTCTTCTGCAGATCGACGATGTAAATGCCGTTGCGCTCCGTGTAGATATAGGGAGCCATCTTGGGGTTCCAGCGACGGGTCTGGTGGCCGAAATGAACGCCAGCCTCCAGCAGGGACTTCATGGATACGATCGAGCTTGCCATGTTTGTTTGCCTCCAAATTCAGTTTAGTTTTTGCCTCCAGCCGCTTCATCTCCCCTGCTAACTTCTTCTAAAGCACCGGCAGGAAATCAGACAGCTGTGCGGAATGCCGTAATATAATAACACAAGCATCACGAAAAAGCAAGAAGAAAATGACCAAAAAACCACAAAGTATTGAGCTCCATCGCGCATTGACAGAAAATCCCCCCACCGAACACGGCAGGGGGATCTCAAAAAACAATGCGGAAGATCAGGCCTGAGGAGCAGCCTCAGCAGCAGCCTTCTCGGCGGCAGCCTGAGCGGCGGCCTTGGCCTTTTCGGCCTGAGCCTTCTTGATAGCCTTGTACTTCTCTTTTTCTTCCTTCGTGGCGATCGGGGTGATCGCATCACGCGGGCAGACCTTGGTGCAGAGCTTGCAGTTGACGCACTTGGAATAGTCGATCGTGGCAACGCCGTTCACGACATGTATGGCGTCCTTGCGGCACTCCTTTTCGCACAGGCCGCAGCCGATGCAGGAATTGGAACAAACGCTCATCGCAGCCTTGCCCTTATCCTGGTTCACGCACTGGACGCGGACCTTCTTGCTCACGGGCACAGAGACGATCAGGTGGCGCGGGCAGGCAGATGCGCAGGCCATGCAGTCGGTGCACTTATCGGGATCGACGACAGCGGTGCCGTTGGGGCCGATGCTCATGGCGCCGAACTTGCAGGCGTTCACACAGGAGCCGAAGCCCAGGCAGCCGAACGCGCACTCGAGCGGGCCGGCCGCGACCTTGGTCGCAGAGATGCAGTCATGCACGCCCTTGTACTCATAGCGCTTCTTCGCAGCCGTACCGCCATTGCAGCGGACGAAGGCGACCTCACGCTCCCCGGTAGGAGCGGCCTGACCCATGATCTCGGCGATCTTGGCGGCATTTTCGGGGCCGGCAGGCGCGCAGGCGGTCACAGGCGCGTCACCCGCCACGATGGCGGCAGCGCAGCCGGAGCAGCCAGGATAGCCGCAGCCGCCGCAGTTCGCGCCGGCGAGGCAGGCCAGGACGGCCTCTTCACGGGGATCCTTCTTGACCTCGAAGATCTTGGAGGCGAAGGCCAGAACACAGCCGAACAGCGCACCCAGAACACCGAGCACGACGACAGCACAGATAACAGTCTTCATTTACCCATGCCTCCTTCTTAAA
>CAMNAE010000094.1 GCA_946530565.1 uncultured Oscillibacter sp. | reverse complement strand
CGCGCGATGATACGCAGTACATCGAGATGCTCTATCACATGATGCTCGACCGTGATCCCGACGCCGGCGTTTCGAACTGGGTCGCGAGCCTGCAGTCCCTGACCGAAGCTGAGGTCAACTGGGCGAATGCCTCCGGCGAGCGCTCTGCCGACGAGGCAAGAGATCTCGCCCGCCAGAAGATCTACGCCGAGTTCGCCGCGAGCGAAGAGTTCGGTCTCATGCTGAACAACTTCGGCCTGTAAAACTGATACGTTTCGACCGCCCGCCTCCTTTTCGAGGCGGGCGGTCTTGTCTTTAGGGTCGTAAGGGTCGTAAAAAATCCGAACTCCGTCCCGCCCGGAACGAAGTTCGGATTTTTCTTTGATGGTGGAGACTACTGGACTCGAACCAGTGGCCTCATGCGTGTGAAGCATGCGCTCTAACCTGCTGAGCTAAGCCTCCAAAGGATCCCATTGTGCCAAAAGCCGTGCTCGCGGCACAATGGGATGGTGACCCGTACGGGATTCGAACCCATGTTACAGCCGTGAAAGGGCCGTGTCTTAACCACTTGACCAACGGGCCATAAAAAAAGCTCCACAACGCCCTGCGCTGTGGAGCAGCTGGTAGCGGCACCTGGATTTGAACCGGGGACACTGCGGGTATGAACCGCATGCTCTAGCCAACTGAGCTATGCCGCCATGTAGGCTGCCCTGACGGGCAACGATTACTATAGCAACTTATGCCTCCGATGTCAATACTTTTCTCTGAAAAAATTTAAAAATTTCATTTGGCTTGACCCGCTTCATGGCTCTGTGGTAAAATACTATGATTATGTAAATAGTACAAAGCTTAAGGAGGCGCGGGCATGGAGAAGGCACGGGAGCTGATCGTCAATGCCCTGCTGTGCACCGGGAAGGGTTCCGGCATCGAAACGCTCTTGCGCGAGCTCAGCGAACATTACGCCGACCTTCATGAGCGTCCGATCACCGCGATCACATCCAAGGGCGTCGCGTTTTCTGATCACTCAGGGATCCGTGTCGAGCCGCAGCGCTTCCTCCCCTCCGAAGGGCTCCGCCGCATCCGCTATCAGACCTACGCTCTTGGGAGGCGCGCCGCAGGCGCAACGCTCCTGACGACCGACTCCAAGGCTCCGGCCGTGCTGCCGCGCTCCGCCGCGCTGCTGCCGATCATCACGGACCTTGCGCTCTACCGCCTGCCGGAGACCTACCGTCGCGAGCGTGTGCTTTTGTGGCGGGCCCAGTACAAAAGCCTTGTCCGCCGGGCCGACGCCTTTGCCGCGATCTCAGAATTCACGAGGCGCGAGATGATCGAGCTTCTCGGGATCCCCGCTGAGAAGATCGCGGTCGTCCCCTGCGCCGCGCCCCGGGCCTTCCGTCACCCCCCGGAACGAAGCGACGCCCGCGCGCTGGTATCGAACACATACGCGCTCGATATGCCGTATCTGCTCTTCGTCGGCAATCAGAACCCGCGCAAGAACCTTGAGCGCCTGCTCTGTGCCTTTGACCGCGCGGTCGATGCGTCCCACCTCCCCCACCGTCTCGTGCTCTGCGGCGGAAGAGGCTGGCGCACGGATCTCAAAAGCACGCTTTCTTCTCTCCGCCACGCGGAGCGCATTTTGGATCTTGATTATGTGCCGCTTGCAGATCTCCCCGCGCTCTATGCCGCCGCCGATGGCTTTTTGTTCCCCTCGCTCTACGAGGGTTTCGGCATCCCGGTCCTGGAGGCACAGAAATGCGCCTGTCCGGTGCTCACCTCCCGCCTGAGCGCCCTTCCCGAGGTCGGCGGCGATTCCGTGTATTATGTAAACCCATATGATGTCCGCTCGATCGCGTCCGGCATCACCGAGCTCTGCTTATCCAGCGCCCTGAGATCAGAGCTGATCGAACAGGGCAAGCGCAATCATGAACGTTATTCCTGGTCCAGGAGCGCCGAGGCCCTCTCCTGCGCCCTGGCCATGGCTGAAAGGAGTCATCATTGATGTCACTCGATCCCGTTTATCTTGCACGCTATGAGGCGTTTCTATCCCACACGCAAAGCGAAGAGCTCCTCTCCGAGCTCAAAGCGATCGCCGATGACGAAAGCGCGATCGAGGACCGCTTTTATAAAGAGCTCAGCTTCGGCACCGGCGGGCTTCGCGGTGTGCTGGGCGCCGGTACGAACCGTTTGAATATCGAGACCGTCGCCAAGGCGACGCAGGGCTATGCAAACCACCTGCTTGCGACCTGCGATGCGCCCTCTGTCGCGATCGCCTACGACAGCCGCATCCACTCCCGCGACTTTGCCGAAGCCGCCGCCTGCGTATTTGCGGCAAACGGCATCCGGGTCTGGCTCTATCCGATCCTCATGCCGACGCCCGCGCTCTCTTTTGCGGTGCGGCATTTAAAGTGCAGCGGCGGCGTGGTCATCACGGCGAGCCATAACCCGGCCAAGTACAACGGCTACAAGGTCTACGGCGCCGACGGCTGCCAGATCACGACCGAAACGGCCGCGGCGATCCAGGCCGCGATCGACGCGGTGCCGCTCTTCACCGGCGCGAAGACCATGCCGCAGAGCGAGGCGCGCGAACGTAAGCTCCTGCGCGATATCCCCTATTCCGTGCGCGAGAAATATCTTGCGGCCGTCTCTACGGTCTCGGTACTGCCCTCGGCGGTCAGGCGCGATATCTCGATCGTCTACACGCCCTTAAACGGCGCCGGCATCTCCTGCGTGCCCGAGTGCCTTGCAAGCCACGGTTTTTCGAACATCCACATCCCCGAGGCGCAATCTGAGCCCGACGGCAATTTCCCGACCTGCCCCTACCCGAACCCCGAGATCCGTGAGGCGCTCGAGGTCGCGCTTGAAGAAGCGCGGCGCGTGGGCAGCGAGCTCGTGCTCGCGACCGACCCGGACTGCGACCGCTGCGGTGCCGCGGTCAGAGACGGCGACGACTACCGGCTCCTGAACGGCAACGAGATGGGCGTACTGCTTTTGGACTTTGTGTGCAAAATGCGCGCCGCGCGCGGGGACCTGCCCGAAAACGGCATCGCGATCAAGACGATCGTCACGACCCCGATGGCCGAGAAGATCTCCGCGCATTACGGTCTCGGCCTCATCAATGTGCTCACGGGCTTCAAGTTCATCGGCGAACAGATCGGACTTCTCGAGCAAAGGGGCGAAGAAGGACGCTATGTCTTCGGCTTTGAGGAAAGCTACGGCTATTTGAGCGGCAGCTTCGTGCGCGACAAGGACGCCGTGAACGCTTCGCTCCTCATCTGCGAGCTCTTTGCCTGGTACAAGTCCCAGGGGCGCAGCCTCGTCGATGTCCTCGCCGAGCTCAACGACCGCTACGGCCACTACCAGAGCCGACTTCTCACCTTCACCTATGAGGGCAAGAGCGGTGCCGAGACGATGGCATCCATTATGGCAGAGCTTCATGATAACCCGCCCGCAAGCGCCGGCGGCTACGCCGTGAGCGCGGTCGGAGATTACTTAAAACAGGTCTTTACCTACGATGACGGACGCAGAGAAAACATCACGCTGCCGAAGAGCGATGTGGTGCGCTTCCTGCTCTCCGGCGGGCGCGAGCTCGTCTTCCGCCCCTCCGGCACCGAGCCGAAGCTCAAGGTGTACCTGACCGCATGCGGCGCAAGCGACGCTGAGAGCCGCGCGGAGCTCGACGCGCTCGAGGCCTGGTGCGGTGAGTACCTGCACCATGCCTGAGGTCGCGCTGGAGCTGCAGCCCCTGTGCGGCAAACGCAGCGGCATCACGTTTTACACCCTGCAGCTCGCCCGAAACGTCCGAAACACCGACCGCTTGCACTTTCACGGTGAGCTCTTCAACTTTTTGAACCGCAACGACAACCGCGCTGCGCTCGAGGGCGTCACAGTGCCGATCGAGACCTGCCGCCTCTTCCCCTACGGCGTCTACCGCCGCATCTGGAACACGGTGCCCATCCGCCACGACCGGCTCTTTCCGAAGGCCGATGTGCGCGTCTTCTTCGACTACATCGTCCCGCCGCGCGTCGACGGCATCGTCATCGACACCGTGCACGACCTCACTGTCTTCCGCCATCCTGAGACGATGGAAGATAAAAACCGCAGGCGGCTGAAAGAGGGGCTCCGCCGCTCGATCGAACGCAGCCGCTTTCTGATCGCGGTCTCGGAGTTTACGAAACGCGAGATCTGCACGCTGCTCAGCGTCCCGGAGGAGCGTGTCTTCGTCGTGCCGAACGCGGCGTCGGTCTCCGACGCCGTCACGGACTTCCCTGCGCTCGCAAAGCGCATCGGGCTTCAGGGCAGTTATCTTTTGTACACTGGCACGATCGAGCCGCGCAAGAATCTTGTGCGGCTGATCGAGGCCTATACGCTTCTGCGCCGGCGCGGCTCCGCCGACGTCTCGCTCGTGCTTTGCGGCGGAAAGGGCTGGCAGAGTGAGCCGATCTACGAAGCGGCTGCAAAAAGCCCCTTTGCCGGGGATATCATCTTCACAGGTTATGTGAGCGACGCCGAGAAGAACACGCTCTTTCAAAACGCGGCCGGCTTCGTATTCCCCTCGCTGTACGAGGGCTTCGGGGTCCCGCCGCTTGAGGCGATGCACTTCGGCGTACCGGTGCTGACCTCTTCCGCCGCCTCGCTCCCCGAGGTCTGCGCGGATGCGGCGCTCTATGTGCCGCCCGAGGATCGCGGCGCGATCGCTGAGGGCATGGAAAAGCTGCTCTCGGACACGGCACTGCGCGAGACTTTGACCGACGCCGGGCGAAAACGCGCGG
The DNA here is from genome assembly GCA_946530565.1 of uncultured Oscillibacter sp. Lineage (GTDB taxonomy): Bacteria > Bacillota > Clostridia > Oscillospirales > Oscillospiraceae > Oscillibacter. The sequence goes on along the minus strand of CAMNAE010000094.1, from coordinate 1,825 downwards.
CAGAATATAGCTGGAGCGCCTCGGCGCGGGCTCTTGAGAGGGTCTGCGAGAAGGCGCTGGAGGGATCATGAACGTTACGCCCCTGCGCCTTGTGCCCTGCTATCAGAGCTATCTCTGGGGCGGGCAACGGCTGAAAACCGAATTCGGACGCGCGGACGCGCCGGAGGTCTGCGCCGAGAGCTGGGAGCTTTCGGCTTTAACGGCCGGCGAGAGCCTGACGGAAGACGGCCTTTCACTGAACACGCTCGGGCGCAGAGCCTTCTGGGGCAGCGCCGCGGGTGAGGGCGATTTTCCCCTGCTCGTCAAGCTGATCGACGCGGCGCGGCCGCTTTCGATCCAGGTGCACCCGTCCGACGATACCGCGATCGCCGCGCTCGGCGAACACGGCAAGGCGGAAATGTGGTACATCGTCGACTGTGCGCCGCAGAGCTTTTTATACTTCGGCTTTTCCCGCCGCGTCGGGCGCGACGAGTTTCTCGCCCGTGCGCGTGACGGCACGATCTGCGATGTATTGAACCGCGTCAGAGTCAAGCGCGACGACGTGTTTTTCATCCCGCCCGGCACCGTCCACGCGATCGGCGAGGGGATCCTGATCGCCGAGATCCAGCAGTCCTCAAACACGACCTTCCGCGTCTTCGACTATCATCGCCTCGGTGCCGACGGAAAGCCCCGCGCGCTGCACCTCGAGCGGGCGGCCGAGACCGTCGATCTGAAGCCGATCGTCCCCTCCGAGAGCCGCTCCAACGGCTCTTTGACGCTGCCGGGCGGCCGGGTGACCACGCTCTACCGCGGCCGCTACTTTTCGGTGCGTCGCGTCGACTGCGCCGGGGTGCTGCCGCTCGCGACCTCTGAGCGCTCGTTCCAGCATCTGCTCTGTCTCTCCGGAAACGCCGAGATCCGCTTTGGCGGCAAGGCTTATCCCTTGACAGCCGGGAGCTCATATTTCCTGCCCGCCGCCCTCGGTGCCTACGCCCTGCGCGGACGGTGCCGTGCGCTTTTGTCGCAGATCTGATCTCTTGAAAGGAGATTTCAAGCATATGAAAAAAACCGTACTCATCATGGCCGGCGGCCGGGGCGAGCGCTTCTGGCCGAAGAGCCGTCAGTCCAGGCCCAAGCAGTTTCTGAGCCTCACCGACGACGGCAAGACGATGCTCCAGCTGACCGTTGAGCGCATTTTGCCGCTGGTCGAGATGGAGGATATCTACATTGCGACGAACCGCTCTTACCTCCCGCTCGTACACGAGCAGCTGCCGGAGCTGCCGCTTGAGAACATCCTCTGCGAGCCGGTCGGCCGCAACACCGCGCCCTGCATCGGCCTTGGCGCCGTGCACATCGCGAGAAAATACGACGACGCGGTCATGTACGTGCTGCCCTCCGACCATCTGATCACCTACCCGCAGATCTTCCGGAAGACGCTCGAGGACGCGGCCGCGGTCGCCGAGGCCGGCGAGAACCTCGTGACGCTCGGCATCGTGCCGACCTATCCCGAGACCGGCTACGGCTATATCCGCTTCAAGCCCGAGGAGATGCTGCTCGGCGCCTACGCGGTCGAGCGCTTTGTCGAAAAGCCGGATCTTGAGACCGCGCAGGGCTATCTTGCCACGCAGCAGTATCTTTGGAACAGCGGCATGTTCATCTGGCGCGTGAGTACGATCCTCTCGGCGCTCAAGACCTATCTGCCCGAGACCTATGCAGGACTCATGCGCATCCAGAGCGCGATCGCCACTGCGGACGAGCGCGCCGTGCTCGAGCGCGAGTTCCCGCTCTTCCAGTCGGTCTCGATCGACTACGGCGTGATGGAAAAGGCCGAAAAGATCTACATCTT
>CAMNAE010000093.1 GCA_946530565.1 uncultured Oscillibacter sp. | reverse complement strand
GCGTCCTGCGTCTGCTGCACGACCGGATCGAGCACGGCAGCGAGGCCGTCGGCGTCGGAGAGCACGGTATCGAGGGAGTCATAGACGCTCCCCTTCCCCGCCGAGATCGTCGCACGGGCGCCGTTGAGCTCATCGAGTCCGTTTGCCGCGGCGTTCAGGCTGCCGCTCATGCCGTCCATCGCGTCGAGCACGCCGTCAAGCGCGTCGGAGAGCTGATCATAGGAGTCCTCGAGGTCGCGCTTCGCGTCCCTTAAGTCATTGATGCGATCGACGGCCGAGAGCGTGAGCGGGGACATCGAGCAGAAAAAGCCCGTGAAGGCGAAATCCTCGGTGCCGATGCGTAGCGTAAAGCTGTCCTCCTCGCCGGGGAGCAGCATCCAGGCGCAGGCCGTGTAGGAGCCGTAGCTCTGCTTCTGCGCTCCCTCGGCCTCGATGCTCAATGTCTCGTCGCGGTCGAAGATCGCGCCGATCTCAAGCACGAGGTTATTGCGGTAGTACTCGCCGGCGTTCACGTTCGGCGTGCACTGGAGCGTGATCTCCACGGTCCCGGCGGCGCCCGCGAGAGAGGCGGCCTCAGCCGGTACGCCGTTCAACTTGTAGCTCACGTCGACATCCCAGGGAAGCGTCAAGGGCAGCGCGTCATATTTGCCCTCGAAATAGAACTGCCGGTCAGTGCCGCCCGTGAGGTCAAAGGTCACCTGCCCGTCGGAGAGCTTCGGCTGTGCGCTGCTCGACATATTCACGACCGAGCTGTAGCTGCCGTAGTCGGTGATCTCGCTCGCGCCGTTGAGCGCATAGCGCTTGACGACGCTGCCGGCCTTATAGGCGCCGTAGGGGTCGAGCGAGATGTAGAGCGTCTCCTCGGCGGAGGGCTCCGGCGCCGCGGCAAGCGCCGGGCACGCCGCAGTGACGGTCAGGATGGCGCCGAGCAGTGCGGCTGTGCCGCGTTTTACATACTTATTCATGTGAACTGCCTTCTTCCTGTACGCTCTGCGCGGCAAGCGCCGCGGGAGTCTTTTGATGAAAAAGATGCGCCCGGAGCCAGGCACGCCGCCTCTCGGACATGCCCTGCGCGAACTGGATGATCGGATCGAAGGTCGCGAGCAGCGCCGGCAGCAGGCTCAGCACGAGCCCCAGGCTCAGCATCGCGCCGCGGCCTGTGAGCTCGCCGATCTGCTTGATCGACTGCATCGACGACGTGAAGAACAGAAGATAGCCGACGACCATCAGAATAAGCCCCGAGGTCATGACCGAGAGCGCGCTCTTGGAGATCGCGCGGATCGCGCTCTCCTTGCGGCCCATGGTCTTGCGGGCGTCCAGATAGTTGTTCGTCATGAGGATCGAGTAGTCGATCGTCGCGCCCAATTGCAGACAGCTCACGATGATGTAGCCGATGTAGAGCACCCACTGGCCCTGCAGATAGGGGATCGTCATATTCAAATAGATGGCGACCTCGATCGGCAGGATGACGAGGATCGGCACCGTGATGCACTGGAAGGAGCAGAGCACCACGAGCGCAACGCCGATGAGCGAGAGGATCGAGACGCGGGAGTAATCGGCCGTGAGGATGTCGCGGATATCAATGACCGTCGGCGTCATGCCGATCACATAGGAATCCTCGGGATAGGCCTTCTTGACAAGATCCGTGAGCTCCTGTGAGCATTCAAAAGAGTACTCGCTCTCCTCGGAGTTGTCCATGCTGATGAAGATGCGCGAGTAATCCTCGGTCCGCATCTGCTTGACGATCTTCTGCGGCAGGAAGTCCACCGGGATCCCCTCCGGCAGGACGCTCCCCATCGAGAGCGCGAAGTTCACGAAGGGCAGATCGTCAAGCTCCGTAACGAGCGCCTTCTCGCGGACCATCGAGCCGCCGGCGTCGTTCGGCACGATCGCGAGCACGATATTGCTCTTGCCGAACACCTCATTGATCGCCTGCGTGTCCTCGTAATACTTCGTGCCGGGGCCGGCGCCGAGCGCCTCGTTGCCGAAGTAAAAGGCGTTCATGTCCTGCCCGAAGTAGCAGGGCACCGCCACGATGAGTGAGAGGATCAGCGCGACGAACCGCAGATGATACATCGCCTTTCCGAGCCAGTCGAAGGAGCCGAAAAAGGGCTTGTGCCGGGTCTTGTCGATGATATCGTTGAAGCGGATGATCAGCGTCGGCATCAGCAGCAAAACCGTCGCAAGCGAGCACAAAATGCCTTTCGTGAGCACGAGCCCGACGTCGGCACCCACGGTGAACTCCATCGTGACGAGCACGATAAAGCCGACCGCCGTCGTCGCGCCGGACGCGAAGATCGAGCGCGCCGCATCCTTCACCGCGAGCTTCATCGCCTCGTGGATCTCGATGCCGCTCTCTTTATAGGCGGTATAGGTGTGCAGCAGGAAGATCGAGTAGTCGATCGAGACCGCGAGCTGGAAGATCGCCGCCGTCGAGAACGTAAAGAACGAGATCGTGCCGAAGATGATATTCGTGCCGAGGTTCAAGATGATCGCGATGCCCATGATCATGATGAAGAGCAGCGGCTCAAAATAAGAATTCGTCGTGAGCAGCAGGATCGCGAGAATGATGATCACCGAGACGACGATCGCAAAGGCGACCTCGCGCTGGATCGAGGCCTCTTTTTCCTTTTCGGCCACTGCCGCGCCCGAGAAGGCGCCGCGCTCTCCGACGATCCCGTAGATCTCGTCGATCGCGCGGTAGGTCGAGTGGTCGTTGTTGCCGTCTTCAAAGATGATCTCCATCACGGCGTTGCCGTCTTTATAGAACTGCTCGGTGAGCTTGTTCGCGAGGAAATCGTCCTGCGCGTAAATATTCGTCGCAAGGTCGGCGCTCAAAACCAGCTCGACGCCTTCGACCTTGCTGATCTTTTCGCGGATCGCCTGCGCCTCCTGCATCGTGCAGTCGCGCACCATGATCCGCGCCATGCCCGGGTAGCCGAACTCATCCTCCATCACCGTGAGCGCCTGCCGCGTCGGCGCGTAGGACGGCAGATATTCCGCCATGTCGTAGTTCACGCCGACAAAGGGATAACAGATGAGTGAAAATAATGTCAGCACCGCAAACGCGGTGCCGATGGTCTTTCCATGCCAGACGATAAAATGCACCAAACGGTCGACGACGGAATGGAATGTTTTTTTCTCTTCCGCCGGCTCCTGCCTCTCCTGATTATTCATCCGATCACCTGATTATTCATAAAATCGTGTATATTATCCGCAAAGGTCGACCTTTTGAGAATAAATATACATCGTCGTCAGTAATCAACATACTATTGACTTTCTGCGGACAGATGTATTATAATAAGTTAACAGCGAAAATACAATAGTCAATATCCGACAATCTGTTGAGAATTTTGCGATATCACACAAACGGAGGAGAAAAGAAATGGCTGAGAGCATATCCAGTCCCGTGAAAAAGGAAGACCGCCGCGTGCGGCGGAGCAAGCGTCTTTTGAAACAGGCCTTTGCTGCACTGATGCTGGAAAAGGAGTTCCGCGAAATCACGGTCAAGGATATCACGGAGCGTGCAGATCTGAACAGAGGCACCTTCTATCTGCACTATAACGACACGGTGGATCTGCTCGGCAAGATGGAGCAGGACGTTTTAAACGATCTGCAGGATCTTTTTGACGAGTGGCGCAAGAATGTCCCCGAGCGCGACGCGCTTCAAACGGTCGATGTCAACGGCTTTTTCAGCCCGCTCTTCGACTACATCGAGGCCAATCACTCCCTGTGCGCCTGCCTGCTGCAAAACCGCGCCGCCGCCGACTTCATGCAGAAGCTGCAGGCGCTGATCCGTGAAAACGGCATCGCCTTTATGCGCTCCCAGGGCGTCACCGAGGGGCAGGTCTCTTTGGAGTATTTCTTCAGCTATATCGCCTACGGCACGATCGGCACGCTCCTGTTCTGGTTCCAGACCGGGCAGTCCATCTCCCGCGAGGCGCTCGTGAACTGCTGCGGCCAGATCGCCCAGAGCGCGGCAGTCAGGCTCTACAACGCGGAGCACTGAATATGGCAGTGACGGTAGAGACCCTCTGCGACCGCGAGTCCCTCTCCCGCCTCCTGGCCCGTCACGGCTTTCATTTTTCAAAGTCGATGGGCCAGAATTTTCTGATCGACCCTGCTGTTCCCCGCGCGATCGCCGCGGCCTCCGGCGCCGGCGCCGATACCGGCGTTCTCGAGATCGGGCCCGGTGTGGGCGCGCTGACGCTCGCGCTTGCCGATCACGCGGCCAAGGTCGTGAGCATCGAGCTCGACCGGGATCTCCTGCCGCTTCTGGAGGAGACGCTCTCGGAGCGCGAAAACGCGTTTCTGGTCCCGGGCGACGCGCTGCAGCTCGATCTGAACAAGCTTCTCGCCGAGGAATTTCCGTCGCTGCGTCCGATCCTCTGTGCGAATCTGCCGTACAACATCACGACGCCGCTTCTGCAGAAGTTCGTTGAGACGCCGGCGCTGGAGCGCCTGACGGTGCTCGTACAGCGCGAGGTCGCCGACCGTCTCGGCGCGCCCGTCGGCGACAGGGACGGCGGCGCCTTCGCGGTCTATCTCCACTATCACATGGAGGTCGAGCGCCTCTTCGACGTCCCGTCCGACCGCTTTCTCCCCCGCCCGAAGGTCGAAAGCGCGGTGCTCAGGTGCACGCGCCGCGCCGCCCCGGCGGTCGCCGTGGCCGATGAAGCGCGCTTCTTCCGCCTCGTAAAGGCTGCGTTCTTCCTGCGACGCAAAACGCTTTTGAACAGCCTCAGCGCTGCGATCCCGGGGCTGAAAAAAGACGATGTCCGCGCCGCGCTCGCAAGCCTCGGCCTCCCCGAGACCATCCGCGGCGAAAAGCTGACGCTCGGGAACTTCGCAGGGCTCGCCGCGGCGCTGGACACGTATCTGTAATGCCGCCGCTTAAAAGCCCGCCGCTTCTCCAGGCGTGCGCACGATCCTTTCATTTCTTCCGCCGCAGGGCAATGCTCCTGCGGCGGTTTTTGTCTGCCTGCAAGACTGCTTCGCGCCGGGATCATAAAGACGCGTCTTAAACGTTTTTCGCTGATAAACCGTCTGCGGCACTTGCATTTTCCGGCGTGATTTGGTAGGATACACGTGTAAGTCATGTACTGTGGCGTACGTCTTATTATTATCAGTTTTTGACAGGAGGAATGTCCTATGTCCACCGTCGCGAAGTACCCCAGAAGCGCCATCGGCCCCGGGAAGGTCGGCTTCTCCCGCACCCGCTCGATCATCGAGGCCCCGTTCTACGGGAACAACGTCATCGAGATCCGCACCCTCTCCGAGGCCTATGAGCTGGCCAAGAACTCCCCCGGCACGATCGTGACCGACATGCCCGTCTACCGCGGCGAAGAGTTCGGCCTGCCCGCTGATGCGAAGGTACTGCTGTTTAACGACGGCTCCATCACCGGCCGCTACGCCCCCGCCCGCCGCATCACCGGCAAGCAGGGCGTGAACACCGACGCGCTCGACAAGATCCTGATGGACGCCATTTACGATCCCCGCTACAAGACGCTCTACCACGCGCATGTCTTCATCGGACTCGACCCCGAGTTCATCGTCCGCGCCCACCTGCTGATCCCCGAGGGCGAGGAGAACCTGCTCTACAACTGGATGCTGAACTTCCAGTATGAAAACGAGATCTACCAGAAGATGTACAAGGAGTCCAAGCCCGTCGGCGACGGCAAGGAGCCCGACATCTACATCTTCTCTGACCCGCAGTGGAAGGGCGCGCCCGGCCGTGAGGACGTGTGCGACCCGAACTGCCTGTGCTACTTCAACACCGAGACCAACTGCGCCGCGATCCTCGGCATGCGCTACTTCGGCGAGCACAAGAAGGGCACGCTGACGCTCGCCTGGGCGATGGCGAACCGCAACGGCTATGCCTCCTGCCACGGCGGCCAGAAGGAATATACGCTTGCCGACGGCAGCAAGTACGTCGCGGCGGTCTTCGGCCTCTCCGGCTCCGGCAAGTCCACGCTCACCCACGCCAAGCACGGCGGCAAGTATCCCGCGATCAAGGTCCTGCACGACGACGCGTTCATCATCAACTCCGAGACCTGCGCCTCGATCGCGCTTGAGCCCACCTACTTCGACAAGACCGCCGACTACCCGGTGAACAGCGAGGACAACCGCTACCTCCTCACCGCGCAGAACTGCTCCGCCACGATGGACGAGGACGGCAAGATCGTGCTCGTGACCGAGGACGTGCGCAACGGCAACGGCCGTGCGATCAAGTCGAAGCTCTGGTCCCCGAACCGCGTCGACAAGATCGACTCCCCCGTCAACGCGATCTTTTGGATCATGAAGGACCCGACGATCCCGCCGGTCGTGCGCCTCAAGGGCGCGTCGCTCGCCTCCGTCATGGGCGCGACGCTCGCTACCAAGCGCTCGAGCGCCGAGCGGCTCAAGGCCGGCGTCGACCCGAACGCCCTCGTCGTCGAGCCCTACGCCAACCCCTTCCGCACCTATCCGCTCGTAAACGACTACGAGAAGTTCAAGAACTTAGTTGCCGACAAGAACGTCGACTGCTACATCATCAACACCGGCGACTTCATGGGCAAGAAGGTCCAGAAGGAGGACACGCTCGGCATCCTCG
>CAMNAE010000092.1 GCA_946530565.1 uncultured Oscillibacter sp. | reverse complement strand
CGGCCACCATGCCGTCGGCGCCCGCCGCCTCTGCCAGGATCGCCGCGCAGCGGCAGCGCCGATTGTCGTCGATCGGCGCCGAGAGCGCCAGGCGGAAGGCCTCGCACTGCAGCGCGTCGCCCGCGAGCACGGCCAGCGTCTCGCCGTAGACCTTGTGGTTGGTGGGGCGGCCGCGGCGCAGATCGTCGTCGTCCATGCAGGGCAGGTCGTCGTGGATCAGGGAATAGGTATGCACGAGCTCGACCGCGCAGGCGCAGGGCAGGATCTTCGCAAGGTCACGCTCGCCGGCAAGCTCAGCAAAGGCGAGCGCCATCACCGGGCGCAGGCGCTTGCCGCCCGAGAGCAGGCTGTAGCGCATGGACTCGTAGAGATCCGCCCAGTGCGGCTTTGCGGCAAAGAGCCCTGATAGATAGGTCTCGACCGCGGTCAAATAGCGGGGATAGTCCTTCGGCATGCTCATGTGTCTGCCTCCTCATCTTTAAACGGTGCCTCCACAGGGGCCCCGTCCGGGCCCTTGGAAAGGCGCACGACCTCCTGCTCCGCCTCTTTGAGCTCTTTGGCGCTCTCCTCGAGCAGCGTCGTCGCCTCACGGAAGAGGCGCATGGAATCCGCGAGCGGCGCGTCGCCCCGCTCCAAAAGACGCACGAGCTCGTCGATGCGCCTGAGCTTTTCCTCGTAGGTCATAGAGTCCTCCCTGTTTCGCTGATGATCCCGTCCACCGTGCATAAAAGCGCGCCCTCGGCAAGCGTCAGGCGCAGGCGGTCCCCCGCCTGCACATCCCCGGCGGCACGCACGATCCCGCCGTCTTCGCGCTCGGCCACGGCATACCCGCGCGAGAGCACCTTGAGCGGGCTCATCGCGTCGGCCGAGGCCGCGAGCGTCGCAAGCGTTTTCTCCCGCGCGCGAAGCAAGGCCGTCATGCGCTCATAGAGCTGCTCGTGAAGATGCGCAAGCTCCAGGCGCTTATCCTCGAGATAGGCCTCCGGCCGGCTGAGCACGCGGCGCTCCTGATACTGCCGGATGGCAGCCTCCTCGCGCCTGAGGCGCTGGGAAAGCGCTGAAATCACGCGTTTTTTCCCGTTTTCCAGCTGCGTAAGCAGCGCCGCGCCGTCGGGGACCGCGAGCTCCGCCGCGTTCGAGGGCGTCGCCGCGCGCAGATCCGCGACGAAGTCGGCGATCGTCACGTCCGGCTCATGCCCCACGGCCGAGATGACCGGGATATCGCTTTCGTAGATCGCGCGTGCGACCCGCTCGTCGTTGAAGGCCCACAGGTCCTCGATCGAGCCGCCGCCGCGTCCGGTGATGATGAGCTCCGCGAGTGCGTGCCGGTTGCAGTAGCGCAGCGCCCCCGCGATCTCGGCGGGCGCCTCCTCCCCCTGCACGCGCTGCAGGACGAGCTGCTGGCGCAGCAGGCGCACCGGGAGCAGCAGGACCTTTGCAAGCGGCCAGCGCGCCTTCAGGATGCGCAGCATGTCGTGGACCGCCGCGCCGGCCGCCGACGTCACGAGCGCGATGCGCCGCGGATACGCCGGGAGCGGCTTTTTGTGGTCAGGGTCGAAAAGCCCCTCGGCCGCGAGCCGCCGCTTGAGCTGCTCGAAGGCGAGCGTCAGATCGCCCAGCCCGTCGGGCGAGAGTGAGGTGCACACGATCTGGTAGCTGCCGTCTTTTTCATAGAGCGTCACACGGCCCGTCGCGATGACGCGCAGGCCGTTTTCCGGCCGAAACCTCAGCCGGGAGGCATTGCCCCGAAAGAGCACGCCGCGGATCGCCGCGGTATCGTCCTTCAGGGTGAAATAGTGATGCCCGGACGGGTAGAGCTTATAGTTGGAGAGCTCGCCCCGCACGGCAGCATTCTGCAGCAGCGGCTCCTCATCGAGCAGCTGCTTTGCCAGGCGGTTGAGCTCTCCCACCGAGATGATCCTTCGTTCCATTCTTATGCTTTCTTATGCTTCGATCTCGCCGCGCACAAAGGCGCCGAGGATGCCGTTGACAAACCTGGCTGTCTCGGGCTCATCGTACTTCTTGGCGATCTCCACCGCCTCATTGACCGCAGTGGCGTTGGGTACATCGGGCATGTAGAGGATCTCATACATCGCAACGCGCATGATCGCCGAGGCGACCAGCGAAATGCGCTCAAACTCCCAGTCCTTGGCATAGCGCGCGATGTCGCCGTCGAGCTCCGGGGCGTGCTCGGCAACGCCGCGGCTGACGCGGCGGATGTACTCCTCGTTTTTGCCGCCGGGCTTTTCCTGATAGAGGTCTTCCTCCTCGGCCAGAGACGAGAGATGCTCCGGTGAGAGGAAGTCAGAGAGCAGTGTGTCAATGTCCTTGTCGGTAAAGCTCAGGGCATAGGCGATCTGCACCGCCAGTTCCCGTGCGGTTCTGCGGGTCATAGGGCTCGGCTCCTCTCGAAGATCAGTCCGCAAGCGTGATTCCGCCCACGTGGATGTTGACGCGATCGACCTTGCAGCCGGTCAGGGCCGCGACGGAGGCGGCGACGGCCTTCTGCGTATTCTCGGCCACGGTCAGGACCGGATGGCCGTAGGCAACGGTGATCGAGAGATCCAGGGAGATCGCCTCCTCGCCCATCTCGATCTTCACGCTCCTGAGGCTCCGCTGCGCGGCCTTGCTCTTGAGCTCGCCGACCGCGGAGAGCCCTGTGAGCATGCCGGAGACGCCCTCGACCTCGCGGGCCGCCTCGACCGCGATCGCGGCGATCACGTCCTCGGCGATGTTGATGCTCCCCTTTTCCTCGGTGACGCGCATGTATCCTTTATTGTCAGCCATGTAAGCTTCTCTCCTCTTATTATAGTATCGTTCGCCGCTATTTTACCATGCAGGGCAGGAAAACACAACAGCGAAAATGCCGCCTCGCCCGTCCGGGCAGCAGGGCGCGTTTATTTCTTGCCGGTCAGGGCGCCGACCGCGCCTTCGAGCACATTGCCGACGATGCCCTGGATGGAGTTGTCCTCGCCCTTGAGTACCCGCACGGCCGCTTTTTTGGTATCGGAGTCCGCCGCGCGGTAGAGCTCGACGAGCTTTTTCTCGGCCGCGGTCACCTTGATGCTGCTCTTGCTCGCGGAGGACGACGAGGACGAAGACGACGAGGTCTTGCCCGAAGACGAGGTCTTGCCGGAGGAGCTCGTGCCGCCCTTGGGCGCCTCGAGAAGGGACTTCTGCGTCACGCCGGTCGCCTTGGCGATCAGCTTGAGCTGCTCGTTGGTCAGGTCCTTTTCGCCGCGCTCCGCCTTGGAGATGTCGGCCGCGCTGAGTCCTTTGATCTTTCTTGCCAGCTGCTCCTGGGTCATGCCCGCGTCGGTGCGGGCCTCACGGATGAGTGTGCCTACCTTTTTCGCCGCCATGTCGTCTCCTCCTTCTCTTGAACATGTCAAGCATGAAAGCTGCCGCTTTTTGATGAAGCAATCAGGGCCTGCGGGGCGGCCGGGCGGCCGCCCCGCCGTGCGCCGGGCTGATGAAAGGCGCTGACGGACCCTGTTTTTTTATTCAGCCGAGCGCCGCCTCGGACTCTTTGAGCTTTTCAAGGAGCTCGCGGAACTTTTCGGCCTTCTCGCGCTCGGCAGCAACGACCTGCTCCGGCGCGCGGGAAACGAAGCTCTCGTTTTCGAGCTTCTTCATCACGATCGCAAGGCCGCGCTCCGCGTTTTCGCGCTCTTTGGCGATGCGGGCGCGCTCGGCGTCGAGGTCGACGAGCTCGGCAAGCGGCAGATACGCCGTCGCGGCGCTCGTGACGACGCTGACCATGCCGCTCGTATCCGCGGGAGCGGACGCGGCATAGCGGACGGACGCGCCGAAGGCCAGGCGCAGCAGGAAATGCTCGCCTGCGCGGAAGGCCGCGTCGTCGCCGCTCACGATCAGGATGTCGGCCTTTCTCGAGGGCGCGACGTTCATCTCGGCGCGGCGGGCGCGGATGCCGCGGATCACGTCCATGACCGCCTCCATCGCGCCCTCCTCGGCAGGGAAGCTCAGCGCCACGTCGCAGGTCGGCCAGTCGGAGCACATCAAAAGCTCGCTGTCGCCGCCCGCCTTCTTCGGCAGGGCCTGATAGATCTCCTCGGTGATGAAGGGCATGAAGGGGTGCAGGAGCTTCAAAAGCGTCACGAGCGCGTGGCACAGGACGTTCTGCGCGGTCTCCTTCGCTTTCTCGTCGCTGCCGCTTAAGCGCGTCTTGGTGAGCTCGATGTACCAGTCGCAGAAGGTGTCCCACAGGAAGTCATAGACCTTCGCCGACGCGACGCCGATCTCGAAGCTCTCGAGATTCTCGGTGACCTCTTTGACGAGCGTGTTAAGCTTGGAGAGGAGCCACTTGTCCTCGCGCGCGAGCTCCCCGGCCGCCGGGAGCTGCCAGGAGTCGATCGTGAGATTCATCATCACGAAGCGGCTCGCGTTCCAGAGCTTGTTCGCGAAGTTGCGCATCGCCTCGCACTTGGAGGGATAGAAGCGCGTATCGTTGCCGGGGCTGTTGCCGGTGATCAGGTTGAATCGCAGCGCGTCGGCGCCGTACTGCTCGGCCATCTCGAGCGGGTCGATGCCGTTGCCGAGCGACTTGGACATCTTGCGGCCCTTGTCGTCGCGCACGAGGCCGTGGATCAGCACGGTCTCAAAGGGGATCCTGCCCATCTGCTCGCAGCCGGAGAAGATCATGCGCGCGACCCAGAAGAAGATGATGTCATAGCCCGTGACCATAACGCTCGTCGGATAGAAGTACTTCAGGTCCTCAGTCTCGTCGGGCCAGCCGAGGGTCGAGAACGGCCAGAGCGCCGAGGAGAACCAGGTGTCGAGCACGTCGGGGTCGCGCTTAAGATGCGTTGAGCCGCATTTTTCGCAAACCGTAGGATCCTCGCGCTTGACGTTGATGTGGCCGCAGTCGTCGCAATACCAGGCCGGGATCTGGTGGCCCCACCAGAGCTGGCGGGAGATGCACCAGTCATGCACGTTCTCCATCCAGTTCGTATAGGTCTTTGCGAAGCGGTCAGGCACGAACTTGACCTCGCCCTCGCGCACGACGCGCAGCGCCTCTTTGGCAAGGGGCTCCATTTTCACGAACCACTGCGCCGAGACGAGCGGCTCCACGTCGTTGTGGCAGCGGTAGCAGGTGCCGACATTGTGGCTGTAGGGCTCGGTCTTGACAAGATAGCCCTGCTCCTCCAGATCCTTCACGATCGCCTTGCGGCACTCGTAGCGGTCCATGCCGGCATAGGGCCCGCCCTCTTTTGTGATGCGGCCGTCGTCGCCGATGACGCGGATCATCTCGAGGTTGTGGCGAAGGCCGGCGTCGAAGTCGTTCGGGTCGTGCGCGGGCGTGAGCTTCACGGCGCCGGTGCCGAAGCCGAGCTCGACGAAGTCGTCGGCCACGATTGGGATCTCGCGGTTCATGATCGGCAGGATGCATTTCTTGCCGACGAGCGCTTTGAAGCGCTCATCCTCGGGGTTCACCGCAACGCCGGTATCGCCCATCATCGTCTCGGGGCGGGTCGTGGCGACGACGAGCTCGCCAGAGCCGTCGGTCAGAGGGTAGCGGATGTACCAGAGATGGCCGGGCTTGTCGACATATTCGACCTCGGCGTCCGAGAGCGCGGTCACGCAGTGCGGGCACCAGTTGATGATGCGGCTGCCCTTGTAGATGAGGCCCTTGTCGTAGAGCCTGCAGAAGGTCTCGCGCACGGCCTTCGAGCAGCCCTCGTCCATCGTGAAGCGGGCGCGGTCCCAGTCGCAGGAGACGCCGAGCTTCTTCTGCTGCTCGACGATGCGGCCGCCGTACTGCTCCTTCCAGGCCCACACGCGCTCTAAGAACTTCTCACGGCCGAGGTCATAGCGGGTCTTGCCCTCTTTGACGCGCAGCTCCTCTTCGACGCGGATCTGCGTGGCGATGCCCGCGTGGTCGGTGCCGGGCACCCAGAGCGCGGAATAGCCCTGCATGCGTTTGAAGCGGGTCAGGATGTCCTGGAGCGTGGAGTCCAGCGCGTGGCCCATATGCAGCTGCCCCGTCACGTTCGGGGGCGGCATCACGATCGTAAAGGGCTTTTTCTTCGGGTCGGGAGAGGCTCCAAAGGCCTTCTTCTCCATCCACATGTCATAGATACGGCTCTCGACGGTCGAGGGCTCGTAGACCTTGGGCAGTTCATGTTTCATGTAAGGTTCACTCCTAAATGCCGGTAAAAGCTTACCAGGTAAATTTCACGTGTCTGAATGTCTTGCCGCTTCTCTCTTCGAGCAGCGCGCGCAGCTCTTCTCCGCTGCGGCCGGGCACGGCGTCGAGATCCACCACGAAGCAGGCAAGCTCCGAGAGGAAGATGAAATCATTGCCGTGATAGCGCACGAGCGCGAAGATCTGGTCGTATTTGTGCCGGATCTTCTCATTCCCGATGCGCTCGAAAAAGTCGTTCGCCTCGAAGCGCAGCGAGCCGGTGTACATCACGCGCATGCGGGCGAAGGCCGCGCTCACCGCGTTCGGGATCAGCGCCGCGGCGAGGAACAGCGCCGCGAGCAGGTAGTGGCTGAAGACGCGGAAGCCGAAGCCGCTCTGCACCTGCATCGCGTGCGCGGCATAGACGCGCCAGAGCCCAAAGAGCAGGCAGCCGATGC
>CAMNAE010000091.1 GCA_946530565.1 uncultured Oscillibacter sp. | reverse complement strand
CCTGCTATGAGGACATCGTGCAGTACAAGCTCGATTCGCCCTATAAGACGATGGCGCTCTACTTCCTGGCGCTGCGTACCTGGACGCCCGAGAACCCGAACGACTGCGCCGAGATGCTCGCGTATCTCACGAACACCGCGGTCGAAAAGCCCGGCGTCGTCGACGGCGCGGGCCACAAGCTCTGCTATCCCTTCAACGAGTACAACCCCTGGATCGCGTTCCTGAAGGACCGCATGACCCAGAACAACAAGTACCCGTACCTCGCGAACGCCTACCTCGGCGGCGCGACGGTCGAAAACGGCTACACCCCGATGACGCCGATCACCGTGACCTTGCGCCAGAGCGTGTACGACCCCTACAAGGCCGCGGCTGAGACGACGCCCGAGCTCAAGCAGGTGCTGATCTCCTTCGAGGGCGACGACTCTCTGCGCTACAGCCTGTTCTATCAGGACCAGCGCGGCGACTGGCGCTTCTTCGGCGACAACTGGAAGGGCCTGCTTGCCGAGATCAAGAAGCCCGGCTCCGGCGAGAAGAACGCCGAGAGCTACGTGGAGCGCGCCTACAGCGTGATTCTCGGCCGCGAGGGCGATGAAGGCGGCGTCGAGCACTGGAAGAGCGAGCTGGAGAACGGCGCCTCCGCCGGCGAGATCGTCAAGGAGTTCTTCCGCTCCGGCGAGTATCAGAGCCGGAACCTCTCGAAGGAAGAGACCGTGCGCCTGTGCTATCAGACGATGCTCGGCCGTGACCCAAGCGCCGGCGAGATCGCGAACTGGACCGCGCTTTTGAACGACGGCTACTCCACGACGAAGCTCGTCGCCGAGTTCGTCGCGAGCGAGGAGTTCGGCGGCATCTGCGCCGAGTACGGCCTGAACGCCGGCACGATCACGCTCGATCCGCGCGACCAGAACGGCAACATCTCCCGCTTTGTTGACCGCTGCTATATGCTCTCGCTCGGCAGAGCGGCGGATGAAGGCGGCCTCAATGAGTGGGCGAACCACCTGCTTTTGAAGGATCTCACGCCCGAGCGCGTGGCCTTTGGCTTCATCTTCAGCGATGAGGCCAAGAAGAAGGGGCTCGACGACGAGGCCTTTATCCGGATGCTCTACAAGATGATGCTCGACCGCGAGCCCGACGCCGGCGTTGCGAACTGGGTGGCGAGCCTGAGCTCGCTCACCGAGGCCGAGGTCGCCTGGGCGAATGCCTCCGGCGAGCGGACCGCGGAGGAAGCCGTCGACAAGGCACGCCAGGACATCTACGCGCGCTTTGCCGCAAGCGAGGAGTTCGCGCTGATGTGCAAGAACTTCGGCTTCTGAGGCAAGCGCCTTCCCCGTAAAGAGTAAGCTCTGCTTCAGCGGCAAATAAGAACCAGCCCCCGCCTTCCTTTTACAGGGAGGCGGGGGCTTCATACGCTGTGAGCACGCTGCACCCTTGCTTTTTCGGAGCAGGACTGCTATACTGCTGTTTGAAAAACCCTGCAGGGTGCCCGGGATCCTTAAGGATCGGCCGGGAGAATAGGGAAGCGGGTGCAAATCCCGCACGGGACCGCCACCGTCAATGCGGAGCCCGGCCCGAATGCCACTGTGCCGAACGAGGCATGGGAAGGCGGGCCGTTGCCATGATGCATGAGTCGGGAGACCTGCCCTGCAAGCGCATACTGCCGATGCCAAAAGAGGATCGGGCAGAGAACGGGACGCCGACGGACCATACGGCGGCCCGGAGCCAAGGGCGGGACCCCGGTGGGATCCGGCCCCTGCGATCCTGCACCCTTTTTCGCCTCGGCGCGAAGAGGGTTTTTTCGTTTGCCCGGACGTTCGGCCCCGTGCGAAAAGCCAATCGAAAGGAATGATCGTTCATGTACATGAGAAAAACGCTTCTGGCCGCAGCGCTGCTGCTGAGCCTGCTCCTGGCCGGTTGCGGCGGAAACCGGGGCGGGAGCGCGCAGACGCAAGCCCCTGCAGAGTCTCCGGCGGAGGCGGCAGCCGCTCAGGAAACGGCGGTTGAGGAGACAGAGCCTGCGGGGGAGAGCGACGGGGAGGACTACGGGACCGGCGACGCGTCGCTGGACGATCCCCGCAATCAGGACGGCATCGGCGAACAGGAGCTGCTCGTGGTCAGCTTCGGCACCAGCTATAATGACAGCCGTCGCAAGACCATCGGCGCCATTGAGGATGCGCTCGAGGCGGCCTTCCCGGACTACAGCGTGCGCCGGGCGTTCACGAGCCAGATCATCATCGACCATGTCGCGCGGAGGGACGGAGAGATCATCGACAACGTGACCGAGGCCCTGGACCGGGCGGCGGCCAATGGCGTGAAAACGCTCGTGGTCCAGCCGACACATCTGATGCACGGCTATGAGTACAGCGACCTTTTAAGCGAGCTTGAGGGATATCGCGATTCCTTCGAGAGCATCGCCGTCGCCGAGCCGCTCCTTGCAGATGACGAGGATTTTTCCCAGGTGGCGGACGCCCTGATCGCGGCGCTTGAGCCCTGGGACGACGGTGAGACGGCGCTGTGCCTCATGGGCCACGGGACCGAGGCGGAATCCAACGTGATCTATGAGCGCATGCAGGAGGTGCTCTTTGAAAAGGGCTGCGATCACACCTTTGTCGCAACGGTCGAGGCGGAGCCGTCCTTTGAGGATCTCAGGAGCCTGATCCAAAAGAGCGGGCTGAAAAAGGCCGTACTGATGCCGCTGATGGTGGTGGCGGGCGATCATGCCAACAACGACATGGCGGGGGAGGACGAGGACTCCTGGAAGTCCATGCTCGTCTCCGACGGCATCAGCGTCGAGTGCCTGCTCCGGGGCCTCGGTGAAGAGCCGGCTATTCAGGAGCTCTACGTCAGGCACACGGCCGCCGCGATCGCCTCTCTCTCAGAGCCACGGATCGCCCGAAGCTCTGATATGACGGAAGTGGAAACGGTCGTGCCGGAAGACGCCGCGCCGCTTTTTGCCTCTGAGCTGCGGGAGGGCAGCTATCCGATCACGGTGGAGTCCAGCTCCTCCATGTTCCGGATCGTCGAGTGCACGCTCCATGTCGCGCAGGACAGTATGACGGCCGATCTCACCATGAGCGGCAGCGGATACCTCTACTGCTATCCGGGTACGCCCGAGGAGGCGGACGCCGCGCCGGAGGCAGAGCGCATCACGGCCTCAGAGGACACGGAGGGCCGGATGGTCTTCACGATCCCTGTCTCCGCGCTGGATGCGCCGGTGGACTGCGCGGCCTTCAGCCGGGCAAAGGAGCTCTGGTATCCGCGGACGCTCTGCTTCCGTTCGGACTCACTGCCGCCTGAGGCCTTTGCCGACTGAGCGAGCCAGCAGCCTGAGTGATCCGACGCTGCGATCCTGTACGGAAAATCACAAAAACGCCGATCCCAATTAAGCGGGATCGGCGTTTTTCTGCAAAGCGGGACAGGCGATCTGATCTGACCTGATCTTGTCAGCTGCAGCGCACCGCGGTGCCGTAGGCCATGACCTCGGCCGCGCCCTGCATGACCGAGGAGGTCGTAAAGCGTACGCCCACGATCGCGTCGGCGCCGAGAGCTTGCGCCTCGGCAGTCATGCGCTCAGAGGCGATCTGACGGGCGGATTCCATCATCTCGGTGTACTTTTTAAGCTCGCCGCCGACGAGCGTCTTAAAGCCCGCGCCGATGTCGCGGAATGCGTTGACGGTCTGGATCGTACTGCCCTTGACAAGGCCGAGCAGCTCGATGTCTTTACCGGGGATCGTTTCAGTGGTCGTGAGAAGCATGATGGGAACCTCCTTTTTCAGAGAAGAGTGAAGAATGAAGAGTGAACAGAGAAGAGGACCAAAAAGAAAAGCCGCCTTGCAGGCGACTTTTCTTTTTGGAGGTGACACCCGGATTTGAACCGGGGAATCAGGGTTTTGCAGACCCTTGCCTTACCACTTGGCTATGTCACCGTGCCGTTTGAACTTCTGATACTATACTATCAAAGCCGCCGTTTGTCAAGCCCTTTTTTCTTTTTTTTGCGCTTTTGCTGCGTTCACCGTTTTCCGGAAAAGCACCCGGATCCCACCCCTGCGGCACGCGCGCCGCAGGGGTGGGGGGAGATCTTCAGTTTTCTTCCGCGGGGGCGTCCTGCGCATCAGCACTCTCGTCAGCCGGGGTGGCCTCGGGCGCGGCGTCAGAAGGCGCGGCGTCGGCGGGAGCTTCCTCCGGCGAGACGATCTTCTCGGAGATCATGTGCACTTTTCTCGCCTGCGGCTCGATGCTCCGCTGCTCATAGGCGCGGGTCGAGGTGAACGCGTCCTCGACGTCCTCGGGGTTCCGGCCCTCGATGATTGCGACCATCTCGGCGCCGGTGATCGTCTCCTTTTCAAGGAGATACGAGACGACCTTGTCCATGTCCTCGAGGTTGTCCTTGAGGATCGCGACGGCCTTCTGGTAGCACTCGTCGAGGATCTGCTTGACCGCGATGTCCATCTTCGCGGCGGTGTCGTTGGCGCAATCCATGCCGTAGCCGCCGTCCAGGTACTGGTTGCGGCGGGAGGCAAGCGCCATCATGCCGAACTCATCGCTCATGCCGAACATCGCGACCATGTTCCGCGCAACGCTCGTGGCGTCCTGGATGTCCTGCGCGGCGCCGTTCGTCATCGTGTGGAGCACGACCTCCTCGGCCGCGCGTCCGCCCATCGAGACGGCGATCTTTGCGAGCAGCTCGTCCTTCGTGCGCAGCTCGGTCTTGTCCTCCTCGGGCATTAAAAGCGTGTAACCGAGCGCGCCCTGCGTGTGCGGCACGATCGTGATCTTCTGCACGGGCTCGGTGTTCTTCTGCTTGTAGGCGACCATCGCGTGGCCGACCTCGTGATAGGCGACAAGGCGCTTTTCAAACTCCGTGAGCACGCTGCCCTTTTTCTCTGTGCCGGCGATCACGAGCTCGAAGGCGGCCATGAGATCCTCCTGCGTGACGAGCTTGCGGCCCTTGCGCACGGCGCGCAGCGCGGCCTCGTTGACGAGGTTCGCAAGATCCGCGCCGACGGTGCCGGCCGTCGCGAGCGCGACTTTTTTGAGGTTCACGTCCTCGGCCAGGCGGATGTTGCGCGTGTGCACCTCGAGCGTTGCCAGGCGCCCGGCGAGGTTCGGGCGGTCGATGATGATGCGGCGGTCGAAGCGGCCGGGACGCAGCAGCGCCTGGTCGAGCACCTCAGGCCGGTTCGTCGCGGCGAGCAGGATGATGCCGCGCGTCGGGTCGAAGCCGTCCATCTCAGCGAGGAGCTGGTTCAGGGTCTGCTCGCGCTCGTCGTTGCCGCCAAGCCGATTGTCGCGGGACTTGCCGATCGTGTCGATCTCGTCGATGAAGACGATGCAGGGCGCGACTTTGCCGGCCTCTTTGAAGAGGTCGCGCACGCGGCTCGCGCCGACGCCTACGAACATCTCGACGAAGTCGGAGCCGGAGATCGAGAAGAAGGGGACATTCGCCTCGCCGGCGACGGCCTTGGCCAAAAGCGTTTTGCCGGTGCCCGGAGGGCCGACCAGAAGCGCGCCCTTCGGGAGCTTTGCGCCGATCTCGGTATATTTATGCGGTTGATGCAGAAAGTCGATGATCTCGGTCAGGGACTCCTTCGCCTCGTCCTGCCCGGCGACATCGCGGAAGGTGACGCCGGTGGATTTTTCCATATAGACCTTGGCGTTGGCCTTGCCGACACCGCCGAGGCCACCGAGCCCGCCGCCGCGCTTGGCCATCCACTGCATGAAGAGCGAGAAGACGACCATCACGATGACGAAGGGCACGACATAGCCGATCAGCATCTCGAGCAGCGGGTTCATCTCGGCGCGGTATTTCTCAAAGTACTCCACGTTTCCGCACTCGTCGAGATAGGCGATGATCGCGTCGTTCGTCTCCAGCTTCTTTGTGAAGATCTCGAGCGTCACGTCGGCCCCGCCGTCGGAGGGCGAATACTTTTTGCTCTGTTCGTGGTAGGTGTAGGTCTTGCCGCTGTCGTCGCCGGGGATCGAAAATACATAGCCGTCGGCGGGCTCGAGCAGCAAGATGCTGCTCTCGCTCGAGCGGAACTCAACACTTGCAAGCTCGTCGCCTGCGGCCATCTCCTTAAAGGCCGAGTAGCTGATCTCGACCGACGAGGAGTGCGAGGCGGTGCTCGTCATGTAGGTCGTGAAGTAGCTGAAGAGCGCCGTGAGCACGAGCGCCCAGCATACGAGCGACGCGATGCCCCGCCAGCCGGGCGTGTTCCGGCGCTTGTCGTTGCGGTTTTGGTCCATTCGCTTCCTCCCATCTCCGTGCTTCACTTTGTCGCGGATGAGAATAGTATTTTTCCGAAAAAGTATAGCACAATCCGCGGTGCGGAACAAGAGCGGAAACCGGGAGTTTTGTGAATGATTTGTAAAAAACGCCCCTGCGGAGCGTTCTCCGCAGGGGCATAGGAAGCGGCATCACAGCAGATACCGGTACTCGCTCAAAACCGTGAGGATCAAAACCTCGATGTCGGGCGGGAGGTCGTTTGCTTCGTTCAGGTCGGCCTCGCGTTCCTCACCGCCGAGGCGCACGAGGACTTTGTGTCCGCCGAGGAGCACGAAGCCGCTGTTGCCCCTGCTCTCGTCGAAGGCCTCCTTCGTGTGGAAGAGCGTGAACTTGTCGCGATACGGCGCG
>CAMNAE010000090.1 GCA_946530565.1 uncultured Oscillibacter sp. | reverse complement strand
ACGGTCAGAACAAGGGCGCAGACAAACACGGCGATGCAGATGAAGTCAATATGCCGATGGGTCGACATGCCTGCCGCCTCCTTTCGTGTTTCTCCTTGGGTGCATGGGTCATCAGCCCATGTAGTCGCCGTTGTAGCTCACGAGCACGGCGCTCTCGACGCCCGTAATCTCGCTGAGCGTGTTGATAAAGTCGGTGTTGTCGTCACTCAGCCGCACCTCAAGGTTCAGCTCGACCGCGCCTTTCCGGGCGGTCTTGCTCTTCACGACGCATTTTTTCGTCTTGCTCTCAAGGTAGTTCACAGCCTCCTGCTCGCTCTCATGGCCCGTGCACTGCAGCACGACGATGTAGGGATTCGAGCTCTCCTTGCGGTTGGAGAAGACGAGCAGGATGATGCCGATGATGACGGAGCCGAAGACCGCGAGCGGAATGAGACCTGCCGCGAGCACGATGCCGGCCGCGATCGCCCAGAACAAAAACGCGATGTCGAGCGGCTCCTTGATCGCCGTGCGGAAGCGGACGATCGAGAGTGCGCCGACCATGCCGAGAGAGAGGACCACGTTGCTCGTGACGGCCAGGATCACGAAGGCCGTGATCATCGTGAGCGCGATCAGCGTGACGCCGAAGCTTGAGGAGTACATGACGCCGGAGTAGGTCTTTTTATAGATAAAGAAGATAAAGAGGCCGATCGCGAAGGCGAGGACCATGCACAGGACCATGTCGAGCGGTGTGACGCTGACGACGTTTTCGAGAAAGCTCGATTTGAAGATATCACTGAAGGTCATGGTATTTTTTCTCCTTTTATCATGTGATGCCGCACAAGGCGGAGTTTTATTTGATCTCAATACGTTTTTGCCGTGGCTCCGCCGCGGCAAAAACACCTGCAGGCGAGCGAAGCGAGCCTCTCGCGCCGACCAAAGCGGGCGAAAGCCCGCTGCGATCAGCGCGAGGACCTCGCGGGACAAACTGCGTTTTTCCCGCGAACGGCGTCAGCCGTAGATCCGGCACTGGGCGTATTTTGAAAAGGCGCCGACGCGGCGGTTTTCAAGCTGCACCGCGTCGCGGATGATGTCAGGCAGGTAGTTGTCCCACTTGACCTCGAGGATGATCGGCGCATTTCCGGCGGGGATCGTCACCGCGTCGGGGTTTAAAAAGTCCGTTGACGAGAGCCCCGTGCGGATGTTGTAGTCGAGCGTCACGCGGACGTTTCCGGGGCCGTAGATGAAGGGCTCACGGTCGTAGTCGACGATCGTCTTTGCCTTCAGGCCCTGAAATCGCATTTTGCAGTAGAGCTCCTGCACGAGCGGGCGGCCGGAGGTGAGCATCCAGTCGATATCGCCCGCGGCGATCTTCTGCGCCTCTTCGGCGGTCAGGCTCGCGCTGTACTTGGTGCCAAGGCCGTTCAGGCGGCTCTTTTTTTCAAGGTGGATCACCGAGGGATCGAGGTTATAAAAGCGGATGCGGAATTTTTCGCGCCGGTTCACGCCGTCGATCTTCTCGCGCAGGGCCTTGTCGGAATCGTTGTCGAAATAGAGGGAGCGGATGTGATAGCAGCCGTTCACCGTGTGGGGGTCAGTTTTCGCCACCGCCCGCATGCGGGCGCGGATCGTCAAAAGATCCGAATAGCTGATCTCGTGCTTCCACTCATGGCGGTACTGTTTGTCCATTTCAAAACGCCTCCCTTCATGTTTGATGGGCGGATTATACGGGGCGAAACTTAATGAAAACTTAAACTCAAAAAAATATTTCTGTTCCCGTTATGCGGCCCACGAAGCAGACATCTTATGCTCTCTGCGATCTGCAAGAATAAAATAAGTCAAGTTTTGCTGATATTTTTTATCAAAAAGCAAAGATTTACAGTGTACAAAAACGATGCCGCGTGATAGGATATGCGCGCTGTTAAAAAACAGCGAGTCCTTTTGGATCAACAGCCGAAAGCCCTTTGAATGCTTGATTTTCAACGCGGGCGCGGCGGCCGGAGGTACGATTCCTGCCGGAGCAGCAGAAAGGTTCAGGTAGCTTATCATGCAATTTATCAACTTTCTCATCGCCATATCGCCCATAGCGGTGGTTATGGTCGGCATCCTCGCGTTCAAGCAGTCCGCCAAGCGCATGGCGCCGCTGGCCCTTTTGTGGACGGTCTTCCTCGCCCTCACATGGTTCAACGTGCAGGGTCTCAGTTTTAAAGAAAACGTCACCGCGATGGACGCGCAGCTCTGGAAGGGCCTCAAAGAGGGCTTCAAGATCGTCGTCATGGTCTTCGGCGCCTTCGTGATCCTGAACACCCTGAAGCGCACCGGCGCGATCGAGGACGTGAAGAACACGATCGCCCGCGTTTCGGGCAAGGACCGCCGCGTGCAGCTGATCATCATCGGCTTCATGGTGCCGATCTTCCTCGAGGGCGCGGCCGGTGCCGGCGCTCCCGCGGCGATCGCGGCACCCTTCCTCGTGGCGCTCGGCTTCGACCCGATCACTGCGATCGCGGTCGCGCTCATGGGCGACGCGACGCCCTGCTCCTGGGGCGGCGCGGGTCTGACAACGATCAACGGCGGCGCGGCGCTCGTCGAGGCCGGCGTCTCCACCAACGCCCTGAACTCCGCCATGGCCGGCCGCTTCCACATGTTCGGCGCCATGGTCATCCCCTTCCTGATCATCGCGCTGGCCTACGGCCGCAAGGGCTTCAAGGGTCTTGTGCCCTATCTCACCTACGCCGGCGTGACGACGGGCCTTGTGTATTTCGTCCTCTCGAACTTCGTCGGGCCCGAGGTCACGAGCATGGGCACCGGCCTCATCTCGATCCTGCTCTCGGTCGCCTTCGTGAAATTCGTCCCGATCCATACGAGCGAGGAGTTCACCTACAACGCGCCCGCGGCGAGCGAGCAGAAGTACAGCTCCTTCCGCGCACTTTCCCCCTATATCTATATGCTGATCCTGCTCCCGGTCATCCGTTACGGCGTGCCGGCGATCTGGCCGGAGACCGGTTTTGCGACGCTGTGCACCTTCGGCTACATCTCCTGGGTCGACGCGGTCATTCTGATCTGCGGCATTCTCGGCGCCATCACGCTCGGCGTCAAGCCCCGTGAGCTCGGCGAGATCTACTCCGAGACCGTCGGCAGCGTCATGCCCGTGCTGATCACGATGGGCTCGCTTCTGATCATGGCCTACATCATGCAGTCCCCGACGACCGGCATGATGAGCCTGATCGCAAACGACATCGCCGGGATCGCGAAGCACGCCTACCCGGCTGCGGCCGTGCTGATCGGCGCGCTCGGCTCCTTCATCACCGGCACCGGCCTCGGCTCCAACATCATGTTCGCCGGCATGCACATGGAGGCTGCCACGGCGCTCGGCATGAACCCGATCGTCGTCTTCGGCGGCCAGAACGCCGCGGCCTCGCTCGGCAACCTGATCTGCCCGAACAACACCGTCGCGGCCTGCGCGACCGTCGGCCAGATCGGCCACGAGAACCGCGTCATGCAGAAGACGCTCATTGCCTTCGGCGTGCTGATCGCCCTTTACATGGTGCTCGCGATGCTGTATACTCTCGTATTGTTCCCGAATTTCGGCATGTAAAAAAACACAACACTGCCGCGTCGCCGCCCGCGAAGGGCAGCGGCGCGCAGTGCCGCTTATGAAAGAAAGGACTTGTTTGCTATGAAAACCAGAAAAGTAGCGGTCATCGGCCTCGGCCACGTCGGCGCGCACGTCGCTTACTCTCTCGCCCTGCAGGGCATCTGCGATGAGCTGCTGCTGATCGACCAGAACGAGCAGAAGCTCATCAGCGAGTGCCAGGATCTGCGCGACTGCGTTGCCTACTGCCCGAACCGCGTCAAGGTGACGATCGGCGATTTCCCGGATCTGAAGGACGCTGACGTGATCGTGAACTGCGTGGGCAGCATCACGCTGCTCATCGAGCGCATGGACCGCCTTGACGAGATGGACTTCAACATCCGCGCGGTCCGCGGCTATGTCGACAAGATCAAGGCCTCCGGCTTCAACGGCATCCTGATCAACATCTCGAACCCCTGCGACATCGTGACCCGCGAGCTCGCGCTCGGCCTGGGCCTGCCGCGCGGGCACGTGTTCGGCACCGGCACGGGTCTCGACACCTCCCGCCTTTTATCCGCGCTCAACCGCCAGACCGGCATCGACCACAAGTCGATCACGGCCTATATGATGGGTGAGCACGGCGCACTGCAGTTCGCGCCCTGGTCCTGCGTCTCCTTCAAGGGCATGCCGCTCGACGAGTGGGCCAAGACCGACGAGCGCTTCCGCTTCGACCGCGAGGCGCTCAAGACCGAGTCGATCGGCGGCGGCTGGGTCACCTTCAAGGGCAAGCACTGCACCGAATACGGCATCGCCGCGACGGCGGCCCGCATGGTGCACGTCGTGCTGCACGACGAGAAGCAGATCCTGCCCGCGAGCATGGAGCTCAACGGCGAGTACGGCGAGAGCGGCCTCTTCGTCGGCGTGCCCTGCCTGATCGGCAAGGACGGCGTCGAGCAGGTCATTGAGCTGCCGCTGACCGCCGAGGAGAAGGCCACCTTCCACGACTGCTGCGAAGGCGTGCGCAAGAACATGGAGCACCTGAAGGACATCGCGTAAGATCGCAAAAGAAGACCCTCGCGGTTCTTCTTTTGCGAAGGAGAAGACACTCCGTTCATCGCACGGCCCTTCGGGCCGCACGTTCACTCCGTGAGCAGTGTTTTTGCCGACGTACACGCCGCCGGCAAAACGATCGATCTTTTTCCCGCCTGCGGGCGGGAAACGGGAGGGGCAGGCCCCTCCGGACTCCCCATATGAAAAAACGACCCGCGGATCTGATCGATCCGCGGGTCGTTTTTTCATATCAGCGGCGGGAGCGCCGGCAGCGGCGCGTCCGGGTCGAGGTTCATGAGCGTGTACTGCTGGGCGTAGAACCACTCGCGCACCATCGCCTCGGCCCTGCGCGGCAGCGCGCCCGAGACGATCTCGCAGGTGTAGAGATCGAAGAGCGCGGTCTCGTCGCCGTAGACGGCGCGCAGATACGGCGGGTCATCGTCATTCGCCGGGGCGTAGTGCAGCTCGATGCCGTAAAAGCGCGTGAGCAGCGTCGGGGAAATGCTCATTTGCCGAGGATCGCGCGCAGCTGCGTGACGCGGTCGGTCTTCTCCCACGAGACGCCCAGGTCCTCGCGGCCCATGTGCCCGTAGGCGGCCGTCTTGCGGTAGATCGGGCGGCGGAGGTCCAGATCACGGATGATCGCGGTCGGCCTGAGGTCGAAGACACGGCGCACGGCGTCTTCGAGCGCGGCGTCGTCCACCGTGCCGGTGCCGAAGGTGTCCACGAGCACGCTCACGGGCTGTGCAACGCCGATCGCGTAGGCCACCTGTACCTGGCATTTTTTCGCGAGGCCGGCGGCCACGATGTTCTTGGCCACATAACGCGCGGCATAGGCGCCGGAGCGGTCGACCTTCGTCGGGTCCTTGCCGGAGAAGCAGCCGCCGCCGTGGGGGGCGCTGCCGCCGTAGGTGTCGACGATGATCTTCCGGCCCGTGAGGCCGACGTCGGCAGAGGGTCCGCCGGAGACGAAGCGGCCGGTCGGGTTGACGAAGAAGCGGGTGTTCTCGTCGAGGAGCTCCGCGGGGATGACGACCTTGATGACCTGCTCGATCATGTCGCGGCGGATCTGCTCGAGCGTGACCTCAGGGTTGTGCTGGGTCGAGATGACGACGGTGTCCACGCGCACGGGGCGGTTGTTCTCGTCGTATTCGACCGTCACCTGGCTCTTTCCGTCGGGGCGCATATAGCGCAGCAGGCCGCGCTTTCTCACCTCGGCCATCTGGCGGCAGAGCTTCTGCGCCAGCGAGAGCGGAAGCGGCATGAGCTCCGGCGTCTCGTCGCAGGCGTAGCCGAACATCATGCCCTGGTCGCCGGCGCCGTTGCCGAGCTCGCTCTCGGCGTCGCTGCGGTCCTCGAGCGCCTTGTTGACGCCCATCGCGATGTCGGCGGACTGCTCGTCGATCGAGGTGATGACCGCGCAGGTGTCGCAGTCGAAGCCGTATTTGCCGCGGTCGTAGCCGATGTCGCGCACGACCTCGCGGGCGATGCGGGCGTAGTCGACGACGGCGGTGGTCGTGATCTCGCCCATGATGTGGATGAGGCCGGTGCAGGCCGTCGTCTCGCAGGCGACGCGCGCCATCGGGTCCTTTTCGAGGATCGCGTCGAGCACCGCGTCGGAGATCTGGTCGCAGATCTTGTCGGGATGACCCTCGGTCACGGATTCAGAGGTGAAGAGGTAGTGTCTTGCCATGTCGTGCTCCTTTCAAAAAGCATGCATTAATCATGTGCTGCGGCACAGAAAAAGTGCGCTCCGGCAGGGCGGAACGCACTTCAAAAAGGGCTTTTCCCGCTCCTCATCTGCCGCAAAGGTCGGAATTGGCACCTTGCCGTAATAGACAGGTTGCCGTGGCTTCATCGGGCCGGTCCCTCCGCCACTCTTGATAAGGTAGGTCGGGAAGTATTATAACAGAGATTTTGCCGCTGTCAATGAAAAAATCATGAATTATCGAATCGATTTGGACAATGAGCGGGAAATGTGCGGAAAAAGCGGCGCGTCGGCAGGCAAAGCGGCCATGCGGCAGCCCTGATGGCCCGGGCAGACGAAAAAAGCTGAAAATATTGCAATAATTTCAACAAATCGC
>CAMNAE010000089.1 GCA_946530565.1 uncultured Oscillibacter sp. | reverse complement strand
CATGTCTATATGACCCTGGATCCCGAGATCCAGGAGATCGCCGAGGGCGTGTATGAGGACCGCAGCAACCTGAACATCACGAGCGCCCGCGGCCAGAAGCTGCAGTCCGGCATCACGATCATCGACCCCTACACCGGCTATGTGGTCGCGCAGGTCGGCGCGATGGACAAAAAAGAGGGCAACCTCGTGTGGAACTTCGCCGAGAGCAAGCGGCAGGTGGGCTCCTCGATCAAGCCGCTCACGGCATACTCCGCAGCGCTTGACGCCGCGGCCGTCACGCCGGCGACCGCGCTTGACAACGCGCCGGTGCAGCGCCTCAACGGCAGCGCCTGGCCGAAGAACTCCCCCTCCGGCTACGGAGGCCTGACCAACATCGCGGTCGGCGTGCAGAACTCGATCAATACCATGGCCGTGCGCACTGTCCAGGCCCTCGGGCTCCCGGCGTCCTACGCCTTCGCGACCGAAAAGCTCTGCCTGGACCTTGCGCCGCAAGATATGACGCTCTCCTCGCTCGCGCTCGGCGGCCTCACCTACGGCCTCAACACCCGGCAGATGGCGGCGGCCTACGCCTGCTTCGTCAACGACGGCGTCTACAATCCGCCGCGCATGTACGAGCGCGTGACGGACTCTCAGGGCAACGTCGTGCTCGAGAGCGAGGGCGAGAGCCACGTCGCGATGAAGGAGACGACCGCGTACCTGATGACCCAGATGCTCCAGCGCGTCGTCTCGAGCGGCACCGGCACGGCGGCCAATTTCGGCGGCATGTCCATCGCAGGCAAGACCGGTACGACGAGCGAGAACTACGACCGCTACTTCGTCGGCTACACACCGTACTATGTTGCCGCGGTCTGGACGGGCTACGAGTACAACGAGAAGATCATCGCCGACGGCAACCCGGCTGTGCGGCTGTGGCGCAAGGTCATGCAGCCGATCCACGAAAACCTTGAGAACCGTTCGTTTGAAAAGCCCGAAAGCGGCCTTACGAGCGTGACGATCTGCCGCGACAGCGGCATGCTCGCCTCCAGTGCCTGCCGCGCCGACGCGCGCGGCGACCGGACGATGACGGTCACGGTCGCCTCCGGCACCGCCCCGACCGAGCACTGCAGTATGCATGTGATGGTCGACTACTGCGTCGACGGGCTGTGCCTGGCCACACCGACCTGCCCGCCGGAGCTCGTCGGGCAGAGGGCGGTTTTGAACTACCACCGCGACACCTACGGCGTCTCGGTCGCCGACAGCGGGTATCTGCTTGAAAACATGCGCGACGCCGACGGCAACCCGAAGGTCTGTCCGGTGCATGATCCCGCGATCTTCGATCCGAACGCACCCGTGGATCCCGAGAACCCGGAGGCTCCCGTGGATCCCGAGAATCCTGAGGGCAGTACGGATCCGGTCGGCGGCGAGCAGCCTGCTGTAGATCCCACGACAGGCGCCTCCGAGAACTACGATCCCTCGGTCGGCGGCACTGAGCCGCCTCCCACAACGCCGGCGACACCCACAACGCCGACAACGCCGACGACACCCACAACGCCGACGACCCCGACAACGCCCGCAGCGCCGACGACACCGACGACGCCCACGGAGCCGGAGCCGTCCGGCAGCGGCTCTTCGGAGACGCCGCCGGAGAGCGGCGGCGGGGGAGAATCCTCCGGCGAGTGGTGGGACGATCTCTGGCAGTGAAGCGATCCCGCATCATACTGAGTTCAAATAAAACGCTCCGGTTCCCTGTCAAAAGGGGAATCGGAGCGTTTTGATCATAACATGGTCCGAGGATCACCACGCACTGCCGCCGGAATAGCCGGAGGAGCCTGAATAGCTGCTGTAGCCCTGATAGGGTTCTTCAACAGGCTTCGTGAGCACGCGGAAGAACTCGGCCTGGGAGGCGTACTGGTAGGGGTTCGTCCAGAAGATGTTCAGGATCCCGAAGGTCAGTACGCCCAGCAGGAACCAGCCGATAAAGGAGAGCCCCAGCACGAAGTAGTCGAGCTTGTGCCCGTCCATCAGCTCACGGGAGCGGGCGAAGGCCTCCTCCTGCGTCATGCCGGGATCCTCGGCCAGAAGATAGGGGATCGCGGCGTACTCAAGGCTCTTGACGATGCCGGGGATCACGAAGAGCAGCGACCACAAAAAGGTCTTGAGCATGCGGAAGAACTGGATCTTCGCGAGATTGCCGTAATAGCCGGAGGAGAAGCCGTGCATGAGTCCGGAGAGATTCGCCTGACCGCCGGCGTTGTCGAGGAAGAAGCGGCAGCCGCCGATCTCAAGGATGTTGAACACGAAGATCTTCAGCGCCAGCGCGAAGAAGACCACTGCGGCGCCGATCGAGAGGATCAGCGCCAGGATGCCGATGAAGGGCAGAAACTGCAGAAGGCTTCCGAAGTTGAAGAAGGTATCCAGAATGCCTCTTCCCGCAGAGAAGTCGGGGGCAAAGCCGAGCGTCTCCGGCGCGGCAGCGTCCGGGGCATCAGGCTGCGGAGACGTGACTTCCGGGAGCGCGGCGTCATCGACAAACGCGATCGTCTGCGCGGAGCCGGGATCGAAAAACTCGGAGAAGGGAAGCGTCGGCTGCTGTTCGCCGCCGTCTGTGTAGTGCTGGTAAGTGACATTCCCGTTGGGGACGCCCAGAGAATTGTGAACGAAGAGCGCCAGGATCAATGCCGCGAGCACACAGGGCCAGTAGTTGTTTTTAAAAGCCGTTCTGCCGCGCGCCTTAACTTCGATGCGGTCATACATATGGATAAACCCCCTCCTTGTCGTTTGGACGAAATGGATCATGACGCGGAAAGTATAGCACAGCCGCAGGAAAAACACAAGCTTTCGTGAAAAAGCGGCAGAGAATGGCCCGCTCGGGCTTCCTTTTTTGTATCAGACGTGCTATAATAAAAACAAATCAACGACAGGGAGGGGTACATCGTGCGGCGCGTCAGCTGTTATGAATGCGGCAGACACTACGACTATGATGACGACGGCTTCTGTCCGCACTGCGGGGCTTTCAATCAGCCGCCGAAAAAAGTGGGCTTTTCCGCCGCCGGAACGCTCGTCAACTATGCCGAGGGCATCAACGAGCGCAACCATGCCCGCTCCTTTGTCCATAAAGAGCTCCACAGCGAAAACCGCGCGCGGCGCGGCACCGAGCTGGACCGCAGCGCCTCCACGTTCCGGGAGCGCGTGGCGCAGAGCCGCTCGTTTGCGGGCAGCGAGGCAAAGGGCGGGGTAAAGCTCGACCCGAAGGTGCTGCGCTGGCTCATTGTGGCCGGAGTCTGGCTTGCTGCCATGATCTTCGGCCTGATCTCTGATTAAAGGAATCATGCAGACATGGCAAACAGGCAGATACTTGAAAGAAGCAGACTGGCCTATCCCAGGCTCGAGCGCAACGAGCCCTGCTGGTGCGGCTGCGGGAAGAAATACAAAAAGTGCCACATGGAGTTCGATGAGCGCATCATCGCCTTTGAGCGCCAGGGCCACATCGTTCCGACGCGCGACCTTCTGAAAACGGCCGAGGACATCGAGGGCATCAAAAAGAGCGCTGTCATCAATATGACCGTGCTCGACGAGGTCGCCGCCGTGATCCACGCCGGCATGACGACGCAGGAGATCGACGATCTCGTCTATTCCGTCACCACAAAAATGGGCGGCATCCCGGCCGACCTCAACTACCAGGGCTACCCCAAGAGCGTGTGTACCTCGATCGACGACGTCGTCTGCCACGGCATCCCCTCCGACAAGACGATCCTGAAAGAGGGCGACATCGTCAATGTGGACTGCTCCACGATCCTGAACGGCTATGTCTCCGACTCCTCGCGCATGTTCATGATCGGCGAGGTGAGCGACGAGAAGCGAAAGCTCGTCGAGGTGACCCGCGAGTGCATGCTCAAGGGCCTCGAGCAGGTGATCCCCTGGCATTTTATGGGGGATATGGGCGCGGCCGTCAATGCGCACGCGAAGGCGAACGGCTACTCCGTCGTGCGTGAGATCGGCGGCCACGGCTGCGGCAACGCCTTCCACGAAGAGCCCTTCGTGAGCTACGTCTCCGCGCCCGGGACCGAGATGCTCATGGTGCCCGGCATGGTCTTTACGATCGAGCCGATGGTGAATATGGGCACCAACCGCGTCTATGAAGACGAGGACGACGGCTGGACGATCCGCACGCGGGACGGCCTGCCCTCGGCACAGTGGGAGATCGAGGTGCTCGTGACCGAGACCGGTCACGAGGTGCTCTGCAGTTAAGAGATCCAACACAGCAACACACTGTTGACCATTTTAAACGAGGAGGTAACACCATGGAACACAATGTCGCCAAGAGAATGTCCCTTCTGCACACCGAGTCCGCCTTCCAGATCCTTGCGAAGGCCAACGCGATGGAGGCTGAGGGGCGCAGCATCATCCACTGCGAGATTGGCCAGCCGGATTTCAAAACGCCCCGGCACATCATCGAGAGCGCCTACAAGGCCATGCTCGACGGCTATACCGGCTATACCGCGACGCCGGGCCTTCCGCAGGCGCGCAAGGCTGTTGCCGACTATGTGAAGCGCCACAAGGGGATCGACGTTCCGCCTGAGGGCGTCGTGATCGTTCCGGGCGGAAAGCCGGTCATGTTCTTCACGATGCTCATGCTCATTGATCCCGGCGATGAGGTGCTCTATCCGAACCCCTCGTTCCCGATCTATGAATCCTGCATCCGCTTTGCCGGCGGCACGCCCGTGCCTCTGCCGCTGCTGCACGAGAACAACTTCCGCATCGACCTCGAGCAGCTCAAAAACAGCATCACGCCCAAGACGAAGCTGCTGCTTCTGAACAACCCCTCGAACCCGACCGGCGGTATTCTTGAAGAGGACGATATCCGCCAGATCGCCGAGATCCTCAAGGAGCACCCGAACATCTATGTGCTCTCCGACGAGATCTATGACCGCCTCGTCTATGACGACGTCGCGATCCGCTCGATCGCGACCTATCCGTGGATGAAGGACCGCACGGTCATCCTCGACGGTCTCTCCAAGACCTATGCGATGACCGGCTGGCGCGTCGGCTACGGCGTGATGGATCCGGCGCTCGCCAAGCACATGGAGATGCTCATGGTCAACTCCAACTCCTGCACGGCCGCCTTCTCGCAGATCGCCCTGATCGAGGCGCTCGAGGGTCCGCAGGACTCCGTCGACGAGATGCGCGCGGCCTTTAAGGAGCGCCGCGACTACGTCGTTGAAGCACTCAACAAGATCGACGGCATCGAGTGCCGCATGCCGCGCGGCGCGTTCTATGTCTTCCCGCGCATCGCGTCGTTCGGCATCGACTCCAAGACCTTCTGCGACCGCCTGCTCACCGAGGGCGGCGTCGCCGCGGCCTGGGGCACGAGCTTCGGCGCCTACGGCGAGGGCCACTTCCGTCTCTCCTGCGCGACCTCGCTCGAGAACCTCAAAGAGGGCGTGAAGCGCATCGAGGCCTTCACCAAAACACTGTAATCACTAAAATAACACTAAGGAGTCAACCGACATGGTCTACATCGGCACCACCGCTCAGATCAAACTCACCGTCACCGAGGAGTACACCGCCGCCGCGACGGGCAGCGGCCTTGCTCCGGTCTTCGCTACCCCCTGGATGATCGCGCTCATGGAGAACGCCTCCGCCTCGGCCCTGCAGGGCTTTCTCGAAGAAGGCCAGGGCTCCGTCGGCACGCATGTGGAGGTCGACCACACCGCCGCGACCCCGATCGGCATGGAGGTCACCGTTGAAGCCGAGATCACCGGCGTCTCTGAAAACGGAAAGATGATCGATTTCAACGTGCGCGCCTGGGATGAGTGCGGCCCGATCGGCCAGGGCAAGCACACCCGCGCGATCATCAACAACGCGAGGTTCCTGGCCAAGTGCAACGCGAAGCTCAATAAAGAGAGCTGAGAGCTGAAACAGCCATCACGAAAAACGAAAATGCGCCGCCGCGGCTCCCGGAGAAAACCGGGTACCGCGGCGGCGTTGGTCGTTTATGGAAAGACAGTATTAGAATCCGGGAAAGCAGAAACGGGAACCACTGCCTCTTTCAGGCTCCAAACAGACCGCCGGCGCGTCGGCGGTCAGGCGTTTCATCGCACGATGACTTCGGCCTCCGCTGCCGGCTGCAGGGGGATGAGACCCTCTGCGGAGTCGAGCCGGAAGACCCGGCAGAAATAGGCGCCGTCTTCCACAGGGGGAAGCGTCAAAGAGGCGGTGAACGATGCGCGGCTCTCTGCGGTGAAACACTGTACGCCGCCCGCTGTCACAAGAGTGCCGTCTTCCAGGTAGAGCGCGGGCAGAAGGAAGAGCTCGGCGGAGTGTTCCGTGCCGTTTTGGATCTCAACCGTCAGCGACTGCGTGCGTGCCGAGACGATGTGCAGCCCGATCTCGTCGCTGCCCGGGAGCACCGTTTCTTCATCGTCGTACAAGAGCAGCGTTTCGGTATTGTTCAGCTCGTCCGCATCGCCCGCGGTATAGACCTCCGCGGTGTAGAGCGCGCCTGCCCTGACCGGGAGCGTGATGCTCCTGAGGGAGCCGACGCCGATGCCGGTGCTTCCGTCGGATGCGTCGCGGAAGGTCTCGGTGAGGATCTCGCGCCCGTCTTCAAAGACGCTGAGCGTCAGCTCCAGAAGCGTCAGCGTGCCGGTATTTCCGGCGACTACGCGGAGACGCGTCTCGCCGGTTCGCTCCGTGGAAAGGG
>CAMNAE010000088.1 GCA_946530565.1 uncultured Oscillibacter sp. | reverse complement strand
GAGTTCTGCCTCCATCGCGCGAAGACGCGCAACTGTCCCGACGCTGCAGCGGCCTGTGACCAAAAGGGGCATGGCGTCGTAGAGCTCGAAGCTCTCAAGCGCCGCGTCCGGTGCATACGAGCGATCAAGGATGCGCTCCCAGATCTCAGCGGATTCGTTTTCGATCTCGCAGCAGCGGCGAAAGG
The DNA here is from genome assembly GCA_946530565.1 of uncultured Oscillibacter sp. Lineage (GTDB taxonomy): Bacteria > Bacillota > Clostridia > Oscillospirales > Oscillospiraceae > Oscillibacter. The sequence goes on along the minus strand of CAMNAE010000088.1, from coordinate 6,521 downwards.
CGGCCTCGTCCCATTTGCGGCCGGTGATGCGCTCCAGCGCTTCGGCGCTGCGGTAAAACTGCGCTTCGAGATAGTTGAGCGTCTCTTCACTCACGCCGCCGGTGCACTGATAGGGGATATCGAGCAGCAGCAGCGGCGCGCCGGTCATCTGGGAGAGCGCCTGATACCACTGCACCATATTCGTGCAGATGTTGTCACAGCACAGCAGCACGTCCGGCCGCGGCAGCTCCCGCGCCGCGGCAAGGCCCATGCGCGTATAGGAGCAGAGGTCGCGCCCATAGCCCCGGCGGTCGGCCGCGCCGAGAAGCGCCGCCGCCGTGCCCTTTTGCGCGGAGGCGGCGCCGAAGCTCTCGGGGCAGAAGACCTCAAGATCAAAGGCGGCGGCCAGCTCGAGCGGGAACTTGGTGGACATCCACGCCCTCATGCGTCCGCCTCCCGCTGCCTTGCAAGCCGCGCGGCGATCCGGGCCGCGCCGATCGCGCCGGCGTAGACCGAAAGAGGCGCCGTCTCCACGGGGGCATCAAGGGCCCGCTCCAGTGCCCGCACGAGCCCCGCGTCCCGCGCGAGGCCGCCGGTGAGCAGGATGGGGCTCTCCCGCTGGAGCCGGGCGGCAAGAGACGCCGCCCGCTGGGCGATGGAGTCGTGCACGCCGCGCAGCACGTCCTCGCGCCTGGCGCCGGCGGCCAGACGGCTGATGACCTCGCTCTCGGCGAAGACCGTGCACGTGGCGCTGATGGAGACGGGCTCGCGGCTCGCGGCGTCGGCGGCGTCCAGCGCGTCCATGGGGATGTTCAGCACGCGGCTCATGACCTCCAGAAAGCGTCCGGTGCCGGCGGCGCACTTGTCGTTCATCACAAAGTTTTCAAGGACCCCGAGCGCGCTCAGCTGCAGCGCCTTCGTGTCCTGCCCGCCGATGTCGATCACCGTGCGCACCCCCGGCCGGAGAAAAGCCGCGCCCGAGGCGTGGCAGCTGAGCTCGGAGCGGCTCGCCGCGGCGAAGGGCACGAGCGCGCGCCCGTAACCGGTGGCGACGACGGCATCAAGTGTCTCACGCTTCGCGCCGGCCTCCCGCAGCGCCGCGGCAGCTGCCTCCGCAGCGTCGCCCGCTCCCGCGCCAAGCGACAGAAGGGAGTGCCCCGCGATGCGGGACCCTCCCTCTAAGATGACGCATTTGATGGCGGTGGAGCCGATGTCGATGCCGAGCGTGAGCATCATTCGTTCCCCGCGAGGCGCTGCAGGTGCTCGAACGCGCCGCTTTTTTTCATCAGGAAGACGATGACCGAGGCGATCACCACGCCGGAGACCGCCGCCGCCATGAAGGGCAGAAAATACGTGAAGGGGCCGGCCTGCCGACCCAGCACGAAAATGGCGATGGGCCAGGCGAGAAAGGCGGAGATCACGCCGGTGCCGATCATCTCGCCGACGCAGGCCATCGGGAGCTGCGGCTTCATGCGGTACAAAAGCCCGGCAAGAAGCGCGCCGCACATGCTGCCGGGGAAGGCCATGATCGTCCCGGTGCCGAGGATGTTGCGCAGCACGCTGATGCAAAAGGCGCTGGCAACGGCGTACCAGGGGCCGAGGAAGACCGCGGAGAGCACGTTGATGAGACTCTGCATCGGCGCGCAGCGGGTGAAGCCTACGGGAATGGACATGCTGCCGCCGATGACGCCGAGTGCGGTGAGGATGCCGGCGATCGCCAGCTTTTTGACATTGGCATTCTGGTTTTTCATGGAAGATCCTCCTTAAGTTTTAAGGGGCGGGCCATACGGATTGAAGGTACAGCGATCCCCTGACATGGGTTCCCCGGCGCGTGGATGCACAGGGGCGGTCGAGGCTTACATGGCCTCCTCTCATGCCGGAACACGGCCTCCCATCGCTGCATCGCCGACGGCACAGACGCAGGGCGCTCCCCCTCCCTCTGTCGCGTATCCGTTCCCGTTTTGCGCAGAACTATGCGCAAAGCGGGCCGAACGCCGCCGCGGCGTGCTTTCCGTATGTGTCCGATCCCGCCTCCTTCCATGAAAAAGCATGAAAAAAATCCATACCAAAAAGGGTATGGAGCAGCGTTTGATCGACGATTTTTCCCTACGTTGGCATGAACCAAATCAGGTCACAGGTCGAAGCGCAAGCTTCCTCTCAGCCCCTGGCGGGACTCCCTTTTTGTAGCCTTAGCATAGCGCGAATACAGGCAAAAGTCAAGCCCGTGCGCAAAAAGCGCGGCAAAAAAACGAAAGGCCCGCGCCTTTGAACGCGCGGGATAAAAAAACGCGCTTCCATCTTGCAAAACCGGCACGTCTTGGGTACAATGTCAGATAGAATCGCTGATAGAATCGCTGATCCAGCGGCGGTGAAAGAGGCTTTGCCCAGCATGAAAGGGGCGGAGAGGAGCGTTTTTTATGACCAGGAACATCATTACGATCGGCCGCGAGTACGGCAGCGGCGGCTATGAGATCGGCGAAAAGCTCGCCAAACGCCTGAATTTCCAGTTCTACGACAAGCAGCTCATCGCGGATCTGGCCGATAAGATCATGGTGGCGGAATCCTACATCGAGGCGGCCGACGAAAAGCCGCTGCGCCGCAACATCTTCCATGAGATCTTTCCGGCCTTCGCCAACGGCAGCTCCCAGCAGGAGACGGACTATATCTTCAAAGAGCAGGGCAAGTTCATCGTCCAGCTCGCCGAAAAGGGCAACTGCGTCTTTGCCGGCCGCCGCGCGGACTATTATTTAAGAGATAACCCCCACGCGCTGCATGTCTTCTTCTACGCCGATATGGACTTTCGCGTGCAGCGCATCATGGCCGCCGAGAACTGCTCGGCTGAGGAGGCCGCGCAGCGCATCCGCGATATGGACAAGCGCCGAAAGACAAGCTATGAGTACACGACCGGGCAGGCCTGGGGCGAGCGTCACCACTACGACCGCATGATCTGCACCTCAACGCTCGGCATCGACGCGGCCGTCGAGGAGCTCGCGTTCATCATCGAGCACTCTTGAAATCATCATCTCATCATCTCTTTTCAGATCCCGCCCCGTCGGGGGAGGGATCGGGAATAACGGAAAGGAACGATCCGGAAACATGGGCAAATATTTCGGAACAGACGGCTTTCGCGGCATGGCGAACGAGAACCTGACCGCGGAGCACGCTTATCGCATCGGCCGCTTCCTCGGCTGGTACTACGGCCGCGGGAGCCAGAAGGCCCGCATCGTCGTGGGCAAGGACACCCGCCGCTCGAGTTACATGCTCGAATATGCGATCTCGGCCGGCATCGCGGCCTCCGGCGCCGACGTGTATCTTCTCCACGTGACGACGACCCCGTCGGTGAGCTATGTGACGCGCACCGAGGGCTTTGACTGCGGCGTTATGATCAGCGCCTCCCACAACCCCTACTACGACAACGGCATCAAGCTCATGAACCGCGAGGGTGAGAAGATGGACGAGGAGACGCTGCGCCTGGCCGAGGACTGGCTCGACGGCGTTTTGAACGTCGAGGGCGTCGATTATCCCGACCTCCCGCACGCGACCGGCGCTTCGATCGGCAGCGTCGTCGACCACTCCGCCGGCCGCAACCGCTATATCGCCTATCTCATCTCTCTTGCGATCTTCTCGTTCAAGGGCAAGCGCGTCGCGCTCGACTGCGCCAACGGCAGCGCCTGGAACATCGCGCCGCACGTCTTCAACGCGCTCGGCGCCGAGACACACGTGATCGGCAATGCACCCGACGGACTCAACATCAACGACCGCTGCGGCTCCACGCACATCGAGCAGCTCCAGCAGTATGTGCGCGAGCACGGCTGCGATGTGGGGTTTGCTTTCGACGGTGACGCAGACCGCTGCCTGGCCGTCGACGAGACCGGCTCTGTCATCGACGGCGACCGGATCCTCTATATCTACGGCCTGTACATGAAAGAGCGCGGCAAGCTCGTGAACAACACGGTCGTCACGACGGTCATGTCGAACTTCGGGCTCTACAAGGCACTCGACGCGGTCGGGATCAACTACGCGAAGACGAAGGTCGGCGACAAGTACGTCTATGAGCACATGACGAAGACCGGCGACCGCCTGGGCGGCGAGCAGTCCGGGCATATCATCTTTTCAAAATACGCCCGCACCGGCGACGGGATCCTGACGGCCCTGAAGATCATGGAGGTCATGCTCGCAAAGAAGCAGTCCCTCCACGCGCTCGCCTCTCCCGTGACGGTTTACCCGCAGGTGCTTTTGAACGTACGCGTGAAAGACAAAGCCGCCGCGCAGGCTGACGCAGATGTGCGCGCTGCGGTGAAGGCGGTCGAGGACGCTCTCGGCGATTCCGGGCGCATCCTCGTGCGCGAGAGCGGCACGGAGCCCCTCGTGCGGGTCATGGTCGAAGCCGAGAGCCAGGAGCGCTGCTATGATCTTGCCAAGAGCGTCGTCGATGTGATCCGCGCGCGCGGCTATGCGCTGTGAAGATCGCGCGGGGCGAAGTTTTACCCAATCGGGCAGTGGACATTTTCACCGAAGCTGTTATAATGTTTTTACAACAGCCGAAACACACAGGATACTGATACGCGCATTTGCGCGCCGGCCAGAACACGGCGCGCTGAAACCCTGAACGAAGCAAACCATCTATATTCTTTACTTTAAGGAGGATTTGACTATGGGACTCATCTCTGCAGCGATCGGTGCGGCAAGCGGCGTCATGGCTGATCAGTGGAAGGAATACTTCTACTGCGAGGCTCTGCCCGAGAACGTACTGGCGGTCAAGGGCCAGAAGCGTGTCTCCGGGCGCTCTTCCAACACCAAGGGCAGCGACAACATCATCACCTCCGGCTCGATCGTCGCGGTGGCCGACGGCCAGTGCATGCTGATCGTGGAGCAGGGCAAGGTGGTGGAGCTGTGCGCGCAGCCCGGCGAATTCACCTACGACGCCTCGACCGAGCCCTCGATCTTTTCCGGTGACCTGGGCGGCTCCATCAAAGAGGTCTTTGCCCAGATCGGCAAGCGCTTCACCTTCGGCGGCGAGGCCCCGAAGGATCAGCGCGTCTACTACATCAACACCAAGGAGCTCATCGGCAACAAGTACGGCACCCCTTCGCCCGTGCCCTTCCGTGTGGTCGATGAGCGCGCCGGCATCGATATCGATGTCTCTGTGCGCTGCTTCGGCGAGTACAGCTACCACATCACCAACCCGCTGCTCTTCTATACGAACGTCTGCGGCAACGTGACCGAGCGCTACACGCGCGACAAGATCGACGGCCAGCTCAAGACCGAGCTTCTGACCGCCCTGCAGCCCGGCTTCGCAAAGATCAGCGAGATGGGCATCCGCTACAGCGCGCTCCCCGGCCATACGATGGAGCTCTCCGAGACGCTCAACGAGGTCCTCTCCGCCAAGTGGCGCGATCTGCGCGGCATCGAGATCGTCTCTGTCGGCGTTTCGAGCATCAAGGCCAGCGAGGAAGACGAGAAGATGCTCAAGGAGCTGCAGCGCAACGCGGCCTTTATGGACCCGGCGCGCGCGGCGGCCTACCTGACCGGCGCACAGGGCGCGGCAATGCAGAACGCGGCGAGCAACGCCGGCGGCGCGGCGCTCGGCTTTATGGGCATGAATATTGCCGCCGGCGCCGGCGGCATGAACGCCCAGGCGCTCTATCAGATGGCGGCGCAGCAGCAGGCCCAGCAGGCGGCGCAGCAGCCCGCCCCGGCTGCAGCGCCCGCGGCCCCCGCAAAGGAGATCTGGAAGTGCTCCTGCGGCACCGAGAACACCGGCAAGTTCTGCGCGAACTGCGGCTCGCCGAAGCCGGCTCCGGCAGTGGGCTGGACCTGTTCCTGCGGCGCGGTGAACAAGGGCAAGTTCTGTGCCGAGTGCGGCAAGCCCAAGCCCGCCGGCGTGCCCCAGTACAAGTGCGACAAGTGCGGCTGGGAGCCGGCCGATCCCGCGCATCCGCCGAAGTTCTGCCCCGAGTGCGGCGACCCCTTCGACGACGGTGACATCGTAAACCGCTGAGACCTTTGATCGAAACGGCTTTTGACCCCGCAGGGAGCGATCGGCCGATCGCTGCGCCGAAAGACGCAGAGGCATGAAGGCATGCCTCCCTGCGGGGCGGGAATCAACCACGGGAAGTCGGCTTGAGCCGCTCCCGCGCATCATAGTTCACCGAAGGAGGCGGCGCCCTTGGCGATCCTGGAATACAAGTGCCCGCGCTGCGGCGGCGGGCTGCAGTTCGACAGCACAACACAAAAAGTCAAATGCCCCTACTGCGAGGGCGAATTCGACATCAGCGAATTCACTGACAAAGACGAGGCTTTGAATGAAGAGGCACCGGCGGCGGCCGCGCAGGCCGCATCCTCCGGTGAGAGCGGGGAGCAGGCCGGGGAAGAGGCCCCGGAGCTCTCCGATACCGGCGACTGGAGCTATGATACCGGCGGCGAGTGGGAGCCCGGCGAGCAGGAGGGCATGCGCGTCTACCACTGCAACAGCTGCGGCGGCGAGATCATCGGCGACGGCGCGATGGCCGCGACCTCCTGCCCCTACTGCGGAAATCCCG
>CAMNAE010000087.1 GCA_946530565.1 uncultured Oscillibacter sp. | reverse complement strand
TCGTCGGAGATGTGGCGTACGACGGAGAGGTCATGCGTGACGAACATATAGGTCAGGCCGAACTTCTCCTGCACGTCCATCAGCAGGTTCAGAACCTGGGCCTGGATGGAGACGTCCAGCGCGGACACCGGCTCGTCGCACATGATGAAGTCCGGGCGCAGCGCCAGGGCGCGGGCGATGCCGACGCGCTGACGGCGGCCGCCGTCCATCTCGTGGGGATAGGCCATGCGCAGACGCTCTTCGATGCCGACGAGATCCATCAGTTCCTCGGTGCGGTCGGCGATCTCCGCTTTGGAAAAGCGGCGCGCCTCCTGCAGCGGCTCGCGGATGGTGTCCTGCACGCAGATACGGGGGTTAAGAGAGGAGTAGGGGTCCTGGAAGACGATGCTCATCTTCTCGCGCAGACGGCGCAGATCGCGGCCCTTGGCATAGGTGATGTCCTCGCCGTCCATGATCACGTGGCCGTCGGTCGCGTCGAGCAGGCGGATGATCGTACGGCCGAGCGTCGACTTGCCGCAGCCGGACTCGCCGACGACGCCCATGGTGTGGCCCTTTTCGATGTTGAAGGTCACGTCGTCCACGGCGTGGTTGACGCCGGCGCCGACGTCAAAGTATTTCTTTAAATGCTGTACTTCCAGAAAAGCCATTTACTCGGCCTCCTTTCCGTTTCCGCACAGGTGGCAGGCAACGAAGTGACCCGGGGTGATCTCGCGCAGGGGCGGCTCGCCCTCAAAGCAGACCGGGCAGATATGCGCCCGTTTGCCCTTAGCTTCCTCGTCCTGTACCGGGCTCTTATGCGCGGCGGTCTTCTTGGTGAGCGGGCAGCGGGGATGGAAGGCGCAGCCTTCCGGCAGGTTGGTGGGATCGGGCGGCAGCCCGTGGATGGGGCTGAGACGCTTGGAATCGTCGTCGAGCTTGGGCAGCGAGCCGAACAGGCCCAGCGTGTAGGGATGCGTCGGATGGCGGAAGATGTCTTCCTTGCTGCCGTATTCCACGATCTTGCCCGCATAGATGACCGCGACCTTGTCGCAGGTCTCGGCTACGACGCCGAGGTCGTGGGTGATGAGGATCATGGAGGTGTTGAGCTTTTTCTTCAGCTCCATCATCATCTCCAGCACCTGCGCCTGGATCGTGACGTCCAGCGCGGTAGTGGGCTCGTCGGCCAGCAGCAGCTCGGGGTTGCAGGCCAGCGCCATCGCGATGACGACGCGCTGCTTCATGCCGCCGGAGAACTGGTGCGGGTATTCGCCGTAGCGGATCGCGGGAATGCCGACCAGCTCGAGCATCTCAACGGTGCGCTCCTCGGCCTGGCGCTTGCTTATGCCTTCGTTGTGCAGCAGCACGACCTCGGAGATCTGGCTGCCGACTGTCATCGTGGGGTTGAGGGCGGTCATCGGATCCTGGAAGATCATGGCCACCTTGCCGCCGCGGATCGAGAGCATTTCCTTTTCCGGCTTTTTCAGCAGATCCTCGCCGTCAAGCCAGATCTCGCCGGCCGTGACCTTGGCGGGGGGATCGGGCAGGATGCGCAGGATCGCCTTGGCGATCGTGGTCTTGCCCGCGCCGGTCTCGCCGACGAGGCCGAGCGTCTCGCCCTTATCAATGTCAAAGCTGACGCCGTTGACCGCGTGGACGATCTGCCGGTTGGAGCTGTACTGAACGTGCAGATCCTTTACTTCAACGAATTTTTCACTCATTTTTCGCTGCCCTCCCTTAGTCTTTCAGGCGCGGGTCCATCGCGTCGCGCAGACCGTCGCCGAACATGTTGATCGACAGGACGGTGATGAGGATCGCGACGCCGGGCCAGAGCATCAGGTGCGGATAGGTCAGGATAAAGTTGCGTCCGGCAGAGCACATGGCGCCCCACTCCGGCGTAGGCGGCTGGATGCCGAGACCGATGAAGGAAAGGCCGGCCGCCTGCATGATCGTGCCGCCGATCTGGCCGGTGGTGCCGATGATCGTGGGCGCGACGATATTGGGCAGCATGTGCTTGTAGAGGATCTTGGCCTTGGAGCAGTTCATGGCCTTGGCGGCCTCGAGATACTCCATGTTGCGCTCGCGCAGCGCCATGGCGCGCGTGCCGCGGATCGAGCCGGGGATGCCGCCCATCGTCATGGCGACGATGGTCTGCGGGATGCCGTTGCCGAGAGCCGCGGAGAGGATGATGCAAAGCAGCATGCCGGGGATGGCCATCCAGATGTCGCAGATACGCATGGCCACGTTGTCGACCGCGCCGCCGGAATAGCCGACCAGCGTGCCGAAGGCCAGACCGAAGAACATGCCGATCAGCGCGCAGGTAAAGCCGAGAGAGAGCGAATAGCGGCCGCCGTAAATCAGACGGGAGAGGATATCGCGGCCGAGGTTGTCGCAGCCGCACAGGTGCGCGGCGGAGGGCGTTGCGTTGATGGCCGTGTAGTCCATGTAGTTGGGGTCATAGGGAGCAAAGACGGGCGCGAGGGCGCACACCAGGATGACCGCGATGAAGATGCAAAGGCCGATCATGGCGGAGGGCTTGCGCGCCAGGCGCTTGAGCACCTCTAAAAACTGGCTTTGCTTTTTCCTTTTCTGTTCGTGATGTTCCGGATGTTTCATGCGGCCTTTTTCGCCCCCTTCTTGGCAGCGTAGTTGACGTACTGCGCCTTGATGCGCGGGTCAAGGAAACCGTAGACCAGGTCGACGACGAGCGTCATCACCGCCGAGACCGCCGCCAGGATCAGCACGCAGCCGCGCACGACCGGGTAGTCCAGACCGTTGATGCCGTTGAGCATGTAGTTGCCGACGCCCGGGAAGGAAAACACGCTTTCGATGACGACCGTGCCGCCGACGCACATGCTAAGCTGCATGCCCAGACCGTTGATAACAGGGATGAGGGCGTTGGGCAGCATGTGCTTGTAGATGACCTTGCCCTCGGGCAGGCCCTTGGCGCGGGCCGTGGTGACAAAGTCGCTGCGGATGGTCTCCAGCACGGCCGAGCGCGTCTGTCGGGCGTTCATGGCGATGCCGGAGATGGAGTTTGCGATGATCGGCATGATCCAGTGCTTCCAGCTTCCTATGCCGAATGGCGGCAGCCACCCGAGCTTGACCGAGAAGAGCACGACCATCATCAGCGCGAACCAGAATTGCGGAACGGAAATGAATACCATGGCGAAGACCAGCAGGCCCTGGTCCTGCAGGGTGTTGCGGTGGATCGCCGCGGAGACGCCGAGCGGGATGCCGATGACGGTCTGGATAAAGACCGAGATCAGGCCCAGCGTCAGCGTACGGGGCAGTCTCTCCATAAAGCCCTGCGAAACGGGGACTTTATACTGGTAGGAATCGCCAAAGTCAAGATGCAGGAACACGTCGCGCATGTATCTGCCGAGCTGCAATAAGAACGGGTCGTTCCAGCCCATTTTTATTCGCAGCGCCTCACGGTCTGCCTCCGGGACGGACATGCCCAGGATGATCTCCGCAGGGTCGCCCGGCATGAACCAGAGGACGCAGAAGATGATCACCGCCACGCACAGCAGTACGATCACCAGCGCGATCAGGCGTTTTACAATGTATCTCCACATAAAGGTGACCTCTCTTTATTTAACAGGTAAAAGAAGAGTACAAAAAGGGCGTCAGTTCCCTTTTGTGAGAATTGACGCCCTCCATTGTGACGGAAATCAGGCCTCGGGAGCAGCCCAGGTGCAGGCGCCGGGGAGGAAGGTGAGCTTGTCGCCCTGAACGGCATTGATCATGTCGCTCGGGAGGACCATATAGGTCTTGGTGGTGAACAGACCCATGGTGTAGGCGTTGTCAACGGCGTGCTGCCACCAGGCTTCCATGTTCTCCTTGGTGTGGCCGTCGGCGGTGTTGCACAGAGCCAGCAGATCGTTCCACTCGGGGTCGCTGACATAGTTCGAGGTCTTGCCGGTGCCGGTGTTGGCCGTGCCGAAGCCGTGCTCCCAGACGACCGCAATGTTGTCGCCGGCCATCATGCCGACTTCGAGATCCCACTGGGTCGGGTCACCCTGCGTGGTACGGGCGGAGGTGCGGTCGACAGCCTTGACCTCGGCGTTGATGCCGTACTGGGCCAGCTGGCCGGCGATAACAGTGGCCTCATCGGAGCTCTGGCAGAGGATGTAGAGCTTCTCTCCGTTGTAGCTGGACTGGTCGAGGTAGTACTTCACGACCTCGGCGCGGTTGGAGCCGACGCCCTCGATGGCGCCGCCGGTGTAGGTGTTGTAGTTGTCCATGTCTTCCCACTTGAACCAGGTGGCGTCGCTGTAGCCGCCGTAGTAGTTGGCGTAGGCATACAGACGCTCATAGGTGCCGCCGGTGGCCTGGATGAGACCGTCGATGTCAACGGCATAGAACACAGCCTTGCGCAGGTTGATGTCGTGCAGCGGGGAAGCTTCGTCGCAGTTGGCGTTGAGGTAGTTGACGAACTTCTGGGGATAGTAGGTGATCTTGAACTTATCGTTATTGGCAAAGGTCAGCGCGTCGTCGGCGCGGTTGAACTCGGGGCAGCAGGTCAGGTCGCCGGTCTGGAGGCCGATGATGACCTGGGCACTCTCGCCGATCATACGGTAAACGATGGTCTCGACGTTGGCTGCCTGCTCGGGGCGCGGGGTCATGCCGGCCTTGAGCTGCCAGTAGTCCTCGTTGCGCTTGAGGGTGATGGCCGTGCCGTCAAAGCTCTCGAACTTGTAGGGGCCGGTGCCGATCATCTGGCCGACCAGCTGGTCGCCGGACTCGGTGAAGGTCTTTTCGCTGACGATGAAGCAGCGGCAGAAGATGTCGGTCAGGCCGCCGACGCCGTTGACTTCGCTGTTGAAGGTGAAGCGGACGGTGGTGTCGTCAAGGGCCTCGATGGAGACAAGGTCGTTCCAGCCGGAAACGGCTTCGTTGTCCTTCTGCCAGTTGTAGGAGAAGGCAACGTCGGAAGCGGTGATGTGCTCGCCCTTCTGGTCATAGATGCAGTCGTAGATGTACACATCGTAGACGCCGGTGCCTTCCTCATGGTCGCAGCCGGGCAGGGGCTTGCCCTGGTAGATGTAGGAGCCGCCGCGGTTGGCGTCAGCCAGCAGGGGGTAGATGTTGCTCAGGGCGTCGCACTCGTAGAGCATCTCGTAGACTTCATAGTTGCCCGGGGTGTCGTTGGAGGTGCCCCAGGGGGTCAGAGAGGTGGCGACAAGGCTGTTGACGGCGATATAGTCCTTGATATAGCCGGTGTTTTCCACCTCGACGGTGTTGTCCAGAGCCGTGCTGCTTTCCTCAATGGCTTCGGCAGCGTTCGGCGCGCTCTGCGCGCTCTGGGCGGGGGCGGACTGCTGGCCGCAGGCGGCGAGGCCGGCAACCATGACCAGAGCGAGAAGCAGTGCTAAGAACTTCTTCATTTTGTTTTCTCCTTCTTTTTTATTTTTGGAATATTCCGCTTTGTGCGGTATGCTGATACCGTTGTACCACAGGCCGCACAGGATGTTGTGGCGGAAAGCCTGTCGAATTGTTGCGTAAATGTGTAAATTTACAAAAATATCTTTTTTCACCAAAGTAAACCTTGTCGATTTTGTTGAAATGTGCTAAAATCGCATCAGTTTATAAGAGCAAGGAGGCTCGTCTATGAGCCAGTACACCGTGCTGATCTGTGACGACAACGAGGTCGTCCATCAAAGTCTCAGTCTTTATCTCAAGTCCGACGGCATCCGGACGGTCTCCGTTTACGATGGGGAAACGGCGCTGAGGCTGGTCAAAGAGCAGAGCTTTGATCTGGTCATCCTTGACATCATGCTGCCGAAGATGTTCGGCACCGACGTCTGCCGCGAGATCCGCAAGTTCAGCGATGTGCCGATCATCTTTCTCTCTGCCAAGGGCGAGGAGATCGACCGCATCATCGGTCTGGAGCTCGGCGCGGACGACTATGTCGCCAAGCCCTTCTCCCCGCGGGAGCTGGCCGTTCGCGTCCGTACCGTGCTGCGCCGCGCCGGCTCAAAGAAGAGCAGCCAGGTTTTGCAGCTCGGTGAGCTTTCCGTCAACGCCAAGGCTTACGAGGTTTCGATCCGCGGCGAGGCGGTCAAGCTGACGCCGCGCGAGGTCGAGCTGCTGGCCTTCCTGATCGAGCGCAGGGGCGAGGTGGTCTCGCGCGACGACATCGTCAACGCCGTTTGGGGCGAGAACTACTATGGAGATTACCGCGCGGTCGACACGCTCATCGCCCGCATCCGCGGCAAGATCCCCGAACACAGGGCCGGGATCGAATTCAAATCGGTCTACGGCGTGGGCTATATGATCAACGAGAGAAATGAGAAAAAATAAAGCGTATTCCGACCCTTCGGCGCGCCGCCGCGCAAGCGTCTTCTTCGCTCTCCTCGCCTATTTCATCGGTCTTCTGATCGGCCTCGCCTTCACGATCGCCGTGCCGGCGCTGAACAACCGCGCCAATCTCTTCCAGATGGCCGAGGATCAGGCGCGCAGCATCCTCGACACCTATTCCCCGGACAGCGGACCGACCTTCGGCACGGAGTTTTATCTGATCGCCGAGGACGGCACGGTCGTCTATTCCAACACCGAATTCCTCCACCCCGACGAGCGGGCGACGCTTGCTTCGTATGCGGAGGAGGTTTTCCAGTCCGGCCGGATCTATCATCTGCGCCCCCTGAAGATGGGCGAGGCGGAGGGAAACGGCGGGCACGCACTGTGTATCATCTGCGGCGTTTCGGAGCCGGCCCGCTCCGGCAGGCCGTTCGCGGGCATCCTGCTGCGCGACTTAAAGGATCTCGACG
>CAMNAE010000086.1 GCA_946530565.1 uncultured Oscillibacter sp. | reverse complement strand
CGCGTATCTGCGCATCGCCGAGGGCTGCGACAATCACTGCGCGTTCTGCATCATTCCCTCGCTGCGCGGAAAGTACCGCAGCCGCCCGATGGAGGAGCTCATCAAAGAGGCCGCGGAGATCGCCGCCGCCGGCGTGAAGGAGCTTCTTGTGATCGCGCAGGACATCACGCGCTACGGCACGGATCTTGCAGGAAAGCCGATGCTGCCTGCACTTTTGAAGGAGCTCTGCCGGCTCGACTTCAAATGGATCCGGCTGCACTACCTGTATCCGGATGAGGTGACCGACGAGCTGATCGATGTGATCGCGTCCGAGCCGAAGATCTTACCCTACCTCGATATCCCGATGCAGCACTGCAACGACGCGATCTTAAAGGCGATGAACCGCCGCGACACGAAGGCGAGCCTCCTGGCGCTCGTCGAAAAGCTGCGTGCCCGCATTCCGGGCCTTGTGCTCCGCACGAGCCTGATCGCGGGCCTGCCCGGCGAGGGTTCAGCCGAGGTCGACGAGCTCTGCGATTTCCTGCGCACGGTAAAGATCGAGCGGGCGGGCGTGTTCCCCTTCTCGCCCGAGGAGGGGTCACGGGCCTTTTCGATGCCGCACTGCGACGCTGAGGAGGCCGCGCGCCGCGCAGAGCTTTTGTGCGATGTGGAGAGCGCGGTCATCGATGAGTATAACGACGCCTGCCTCGGCTCCGAGCGCGAGGTGCTCTGCGAGGGCTTCGATCCGCAGGCACAGAGCTTCTTCGGCCGGAGCTATGCCGAGTCGCCGGACATCGACGGGCGCATCTGGTTCACCGCGGATCGTGAGATCCCCTCCGGCAGCTTCGTTCAGGTGCGTCTGACGGGCACGATGGACGGTGAGCTCACAGGGGAGGCGGTCTGAAAATGAATCTTCCGAATAAACTCACGATGGCGCGAATCGTGCTGATCCCGGTCTTTATGCTACTTTTATACTTTAGGCAGCCGATCCCGGCGCTGATCGTGTTCATCGCCGCGAGCGTGACCGACTTTTTAGACGGGCACATCGCCCGCAAATACGACCTTGTGACCGACTTCGGCAAATTCGCAGACCCGCTCGCCGACAAGATGCTCGTGACCGCGGCGATGCTCTGGTTCGTGGAGAACGGCCAGATGCGCGCCTGGATGCTGCTGATCGTGATCTGCCGCGAGTTCGCGGTGAGCGGCCTTCGGATGATCGCGGCCGACAAGGGCCGCGTCATCGCGGCAGGCTGGTCCGGCAAGGTCAAGACCGCCTCGACGATGGTGTGCATCGTGCTGATGCTCCTGCCGATCCCGGCTGTGATCAACACGATCTGCTGCTGGGTCATCACGCTCACGACACTCTACAGCGGCGTTGAGTATTTTGTGAAGAACAAAGACGTGATCCAAAGCGCATAAAAAAGCTCCCGAAGGGGAGCATCCGGCACATCTGGGCGCGGAAAAACGCGGGCCGGCTGCCGGAGCGGCACGGACAAAAACGGAAAAACAACAGGGCTGCAGGGAACGTTGCCATTCCCTGCAGCCCTGCTTTTACTCGAAGCTCCCGTACGCTGCGACGGCCTCGTCGACCGTGATCTCTCCGGTCCCGACCAGGAAGGCCGCGGCCCGGGTCTGCACGGCGACGGTATCCCTAATGCCGAGCATTTCCGGGGAGATGATCCGATCGGAAGGCACCTGCGCAAACGGCGCGTAAACCGCGTCAAAGGACAGATCCGTTGTAGGCGTGACCAGACGCTTCACGGAAGCCATCTCGTTGAGCGCTTGATTCGTTATCAGAAAGCGCAGAAATTCGTTTGTCATATCAAGATGATCACAGTTCTTGTTGACGGAGAACTCCAGGGAAGGACTGTCGATAAAATATCCGCCGTCCTCAGTCAGGGGGATGGGCCAAAATGAGTACGCAAACGGTGCGCGGATGAAGGCCTCGGACTGGCTTTCCCGTTTCCTGGTCCCGGATACCGTGTCTCCGGTGCAGATCATCATCGGCACGTCGCCTTCAAAAAACCGCAGGATCACCTGGGAATAGTTGTCCTCGATCTGATCGCACGCCCCAAGGTCGATACAACCGTTCCGGACCAGCTGTTCTACCGCTTCCATTGCCGGACGCAGGTATTCTCCCGCGGCGGGCTCCGGTCCGTTCGCAAGCGCAAGCGCTTCCGGATTCTCAGCAAGCGCGGCTACGAACAGCGGATAGGCGACCGTGTTCATAAAAGAGCTGGAGGCTTTGAGGCTGTAGCCCATCATGGGACTGGCATAGCCCTTGGCGCGGAACGCTTCGCAGACCGAGAGCAGCTCCGACCAGGTCGTCGGGACGCTGAGACCTTCCTTTTCAAACAGATCGTTGTTGACAAGCATGCCGTAGGTCCGGGTAAAAACCGGCACCATCAGCACATGGCCTTGTGCATCGCGGCTGATGAGACGCGGGCGGATACAGTCAAGATCCAGGCCCAGGGCGGAGTCCGAAAGATCTTCCATGCGCGCAAAGACCGGATCATATTTTTCGTTTCCGATCATCCATGAATAGGAGAAGAAAATGTCGGGCCTGTCATTGCTGTCCAGAGCGGTGCTCAGCACGCTGTTATAATCATCCAGCTTCACATAGCTGAGCTGCACATTCGGGTAGATCTCATTGAATCTCTCAAATTCCAGCTCCAGAGCCTCGAAGTTGTCATAGCTCCCGGCTACGGTGATATGGCAGCTCGTCCCTGTGTCGAACGCCGGTTTGAAGCCGGCAGCCGTTTCTTCCTGTGTTTTGCCCCCGCAGGCTGTCAGCGATACAAGCACGCAGAGCGCCAAAATGATGCAAAGACCCTTTTTCACGTTTTTTTCTCCTCCTTGATCCTGCGGATCTCCCTGATGACAAGCTTGATGTCGATCGGCTTTGCGATATGTCCGTTCATGCCGGCATTCAGGCATTCTGTGATGTTCTCTGAAAACGCATCCGCCGTCATGGCGATGATCGGGATGGAGGACGCCCAGGGATCAGCCAGTGTACGGATTTTCCTTGTGGCGTCAAGCCCGTTCATTTCCGGCATCTGAATGTCCATAAAGATGAGCGCATATTTGCCTTCTTCTGCCTGACTCATTTTTTCCACGCAGATGCGTCCGTTTTCGGCGCGCTCTGCCGTGATACCAAACATGCCGAGCATGGTGGATATGATCTCCCAGTTGATATCGTTATCCTCCGCGATCAGAATGTTCATTCCCGCCAGATCGGAATCGTCACTCTCCGGCTCGACGGATTTGCGTTCGGTCCCGAGAAGCTCGCTGATCTTATCGTAAAGTCTGGAGCGGAACAGCGGCTTGCTGACAAAGCCGTTAGCACCGGCCTCCATCGCGGCATCCTCGATATCCGACCAGTCATAAGCGGAGCTCAGCAGAATGGGGATACTGGGATCCACCTGCGCACGGATGCGGCGGATCGTTTCGACACCGTCGATATCCGGCATCTTCCAGTCCAGGATCACGACGCTGTAATCCCGGCCTGTTTGCTTCCGCTGTGCGATCATATCGAGTGCTTCCGGCCCGCTGCGCGCGCGATCGGCTTTTGCGCCGAGAGACTCCAGCGTGTCGACCGCGGTCTCCAGAAGGACCTCGTCGTCGTCGACGACCAGAACATCCATCGGATCGAGCATCAGATCGTCCCTCTGCCGGTCGGCAATGGGGAGATCCAGGACCACGGTGAATGTCGTTCCTTTGCCCTGCTCGCTCCGGCAGTCGATGGTGCCGTCCATCAGATCGACCATCTGCTTCGTGATGGCAAGTCCGAGCCCGGTCCCCTGGATGCTGTTCACCCGGCTGTCTGTCTGGCGTGAAAAAGCCTGGTACATGTTCTTCATGAATTCCGGACTCATGCCGATACCGGTATCGGACACGATATACGTAAGGCGTACACAGCCGGGCTTTTGGCTTTCGTCCTCGCGCATGTCCACGCTGACCTGGCCGCCGGGCTCCGTGTATTTGATGGCATTGGAAAGAATGTTGATATAGATCTGATTCAGCCGAAGCTGGTCGGCGTAGAGATACTCTTTCTCCAGCCGGCTGATGCGGAAATTGAACTCGATATTCTTTTCCCTGACCATCGGCTGGGAGAGGTTCACCAGATTTTCCACCGTCTCGACAATGGAGAAGGTCTGCGGACTGAGATTCAGTTTTCCGCTCTCGACCTTGGAGATATCCAGAATATCGTTGATCAGGGTGAGCAGATGATTGCCGGCCAGGGAGATCTTCCGCAGATTCTCTCCGACCGCTTCCGTATCTCCGAGATTCTTTTCCGCGATCACAGTAAGACCAATGATCGCGTTCATCGGGGTGCGGATATCATGCGACATGGTGGAAAGAAAATCGGTTTTCGCTTTGCTTGCCATTGCGGCTTCCCGGGCCGCAGCCTGGAGCTTCTTGTTGTAATAAAGCATGACCGCAAGGTCAAAGACGAACAGGATCAGGAGACCTGCAGATACAAAGCCTGTCAGCAGCCAGTTTTCGGTCCTGACTTTTAAGCCGCTCGCAGGCATGAAGCTGAGAAGCGTCCATCCCTCTGCGGCGGCAACCGGCGTATAGGCGAGGATACAGTCCTCGCCGCGGGAATTGAGCATGTCGACCGAGCCGGTCGCCGAAGTGATCCTTCCGAAAAGCTCCTGCGCGGAGGAAGGATCGATGGCGTTGTATGACTTGTAAAACTCAAAGAAACTGGAGTTTTTGAAGGAATGGCCTTTGATGATGTAATTTCCGTTCGCATCGATCACGGAGAGCTCGACGCTTTCGAATTCCTCCTGCGGGAGGACCCATTTCTGCTCGAGCTCTGAGACCGGCAGCACACGCAGCAATACGGCACTGCGCGGCTCGCCGGTATCCGGATCACGAAGTGAAATGGCATTGCAGAAGGCGATGGAGCGTTCGCCTTTGACCGGGTTTGTATAGGAACGGGAAATGTTGATGGACTCGCCTATGCCGGAGATCCAGCTCACATCGCTGAGAAAATCGAATTGTTCATAAGAGACGCTGAAATCATCGGGGTCGCCCGGCCTCGCTCTCGTGGACAGACCGGTCAGCGTATCAAGGTAGATAATATGCGCAGAGGCACTCGCCAGAACGTGAGAAGTCCGTATGAAGGAGACGGCTTCCTCGATGGTCATGTTCCTGCTGTTGATATAGTGCGCCCACACATCACAGATGCGCTGCTCGCCTCCGAGATAATTCTCGGTGATATGCGCCATCGTGACCGTGGTGTTTTCAAAATGCGCAATCTGCCGTCGGGTCATATCTCTGCTCTCAAAGCCGGAATAAAGTGACACAAAAACCAGCATGGCAAGCATGATCAACACATTGACGACAATGATCAGGGGTTTCTTCATCGCACGTTCCGCTCCCTCCTGCCGTTTGCTTCCGGAACGATCAACACATCGGCAATTCGTATTATACCATAAAAAGCGGCGCTTTCATAGTGCCATTACAGCGGTCCTGCCCCGGGAAGAAGCATGATCAGCAAGGATCCTCCCTCAGCGCCTGCAGGAGCCGACGCCTTTCCGAACGCAGCGCGGCGCAGGCACTGCGCTTGCAGGGAACAGCCGCACAAAGCAGGATCTGACGCGCAGAAAACAAACAGCACCGTTGCGTAACGACGAACAGGCATTACACAGCGGCGCTGCTGACCGCTCCTTCGGGCGGTGATGATTTACACGATGAACCCGCCGTCGGCGCAGAGCACCTGGCCGGTCACGAACGAGGCCTCCTCCCGGGCGTAGAACGCGACCGCGGCGGCGACGTCTTCAGCTGTGCCGAGCCGGCCGAGCGGGGTCTGCTGCGCGAGACATGAGAGTGTCTCTTCCCCGAGCACCTGGACCATGTCGGTGTTGATGACGCCCGGCGCCACGCAGTTGACGCGGATGCCTGAGGGCGCGAGCTCCAGCGCGAGCGATCTTGTGAGCGCGATCAGCCCCGCCTTCGTGCAGGCGTAGGCGGCCTCGCAGCTCGCGCCGCGCAGGCCCCAGATCGAAGAGATGTTCACGATGCAGCCGCGCTTGACATGGATCATGTGCGGCAGCGCCGCCTGGATGCAGCGCCGCGCGCCACCGAGATTCACCGCGAAATAGCGGTTCCACTGCGCGTCGGTGATGTCCTGAAAGAGCATCTGCCCGGCGATGCCGGCGTTGTTCACAAGGGTCTCGACCGGGCCGAGCTCTTGCTCAACGCGCGCGAACATCTCCTTCACGGCCGAACCGTCCGCGACGTCCGCCTGCACGATCATCGCGCGGCGGCCCTTTGCGCGCAGCTCGCTCAGAAGTGATTCCGCCGCGTCGCGCCGGACGTGGTAGTTGATCGCGACGGCCCAGCCCTCGTCTGAGAGCCGCCGCGCGACCGCGCGGCCGATCCCGCGGGACGCGCCCGTCACCAGTGCACAGTTCATGGCATTTGTCTCCTTTGCTCCGTTGACACACAGATCAGCCTGCCGGGCCTGCGCCTCTGCGCTGCGCACCTGCGCCGCTCCGGCAGGCCGCGGCGCCTCTTCTGCCGGGCGTTTACGCGCGTCTCCGCTTCGCTTCCATCTTTTCGAGGAAGTCCGGCCCGTAGCCGTAGTGCTCTACGATATAATCGAGGTCTTTGTCGCCGCGGCCGGAGAGGTTCACGAGCACAGAGCCCGTAAGACCGGTGCGGGCGATCCGAATGGCGTGCGCCAGCGCGTGGGAGCTTTCGATCGCCGGGATGATGCCCTCGTGCCGGCCCAGAAGGAACAGCGCCTCGATGGCCTCCTCGTCGTCGACCGTCACGTACTTC